>JAHEOG010000174.1 GCA_018609925.1 Gammaproteobacteria bacterium | reverse complement strand
GGTGGGTCGGGCCCGCAAGAGCAGGCGCCGCAGGCGGCGGAAGGTACGTTGCGGGCTCTGCGGATTCACGAATCCGACATCGGCGACCACTCGCTCCCAATGGCGGATCAGGTCCTGCAAAGGTCCCCCGGTGGCGGGCGCCTGCGTGTCCTTAGCGACCGGGAGCTCTTCGGATCGGGCCATGAACAGCTCGTAGGCCAGGATCTGCACCGCCTGGGCCAGATTGAGACTAGCGTAGCCGGGCGCCGCCGGAATGTGGACCACCCCGTGGCAAGCCTCCAGCTCCTCGTTGGAGAGCCCGCTCTTCTCGCGGCCGAACACCAGGGCAACCTGTTCCCCGGACCGCTCCCGTTGGGCCGCTTCCGCAGCAGCCTGACGGGGCTCCTGGACAGGCGGACCCATCTCCCGGGAGCGGGCGGAGGTCCCGATCACCCAGTGCACGTCGGCAAGGGCCCCCGCCAGGGTGTCGAAGACCCCCGCCTGGCTCAGGACATCGCTGGCTCCGGAGGCCCGGGCGGTGGCCTCCGGGTGCGCAAAGGTCCCGGTGACCGGCGCCACCAGGCGCAGTTCGGTCAGGCCCATATTCTTCATGGCCCGGGCGCAGGCCCCGATGTTGCCCGCATGGCTAGGCCCCACCAGGACCACCAGCGGGTCCGGTCCATCCACCGTTGGCGCCTCACTCACGGTCGTCTCATCCGATGGCGGCGGGGACCGGCCGTTGCAATAGCCGCCCCGCGCGGGTAAGGTTGGCCGCCGGCGCGCGCCCCGTCCCCGGGCCCACTCCCTGCGCCGCGCAGACACAGCAGGACTCGTTGATGCATCCCATGCTCCATACCGCCGTGCGGGCCGCCCGTTCGGCCGGCGACATGATCCTGCGCTCCCTGGACCGCCGACACGAGGTGCCGGTGGACACCAAGGGCCGGCACGACTTCGTCACCGAGGTGGACCGGGCCGCCGAGGCCGCCATCGTGGACACCCTCAACCGAGCCTACCCCGGCCACACGATCCTGGCCGAGGAGGGCACCGAGCACGAGGGCGATGGGCGGCACCGCTGGATCATCGACCCCTTGGACGGCACCACCAATTTCCTCCAGGGCCTGCCCCACTTCGCCGTCTCCATTGCCCTGGAGGTGGACGGCCGCCTGGACCAGGCGGTCGTCTACGACCCCGCCAAGAATGACCTGTTCACGGCCTCGCGCGGCTCCGGAGCCATGCTCAACGACCATCGCATCCGGGTCAGCGATCGCCGCGAACTAGAGGGCAGCGTGCTCAGCACCGGGTTCCCCTTCAAGGCGCCCGAGCTGATGGAGCCCCAATTCGATCTGATGCGGGCCTTCCTGCGCCAGACCAGCGGGATGCGCCGCTGGGGCGCGGCGGCCCTGGATTTGGCCTACGTCGCCTGTGGCCGCTACGACGGCTACTGGGAGCTCTTCCTCAAGCCGTGGGACATCGCCGCCGGCCTGCTGTTGGTCCAGGAGGCCGGGGGGATCTCCAGCGACCTCCACGGCGGGGACGACATCTTCGGCACCGGCCACGTCCTGTCCGCCCCACCCCGGATCCATCGCGCCATGCTCCGGGAGATCCGGGAGCGGATCCCGGCCGATCAGCGCGGTTGAATCGGGCCGCCAGCCGAGCCCGCCACGCCCTAAGCGATCGCCGCTTGTCTGCGGGCGCGCTAACCCCCAAATAAATCTTGGGGGACCGCCATCCCGCATGCTTTCCCCCGTCGCCAACCCGGAAGGAGCCAGCGAATGGAACGCCGCGACCGGCTTGTCCAGGAATACCGCCACGATCCCTACTTCCTGCGTCAGAAGTACCATGAACCCTCGATCTGCCGGGAGTGCGGAGTCGTCTTCCAGGACGGCATCTTCGAATGGCTGCGCAATCCCCCGACCGACGCTCAGGCCATCACCTGCCCGGCGTGTCTGCGCATCCAGGAGGACTACGAGGGCGGTTTCGTCGTGCTCGAAGGCGAGTACCTGAGCCAGCACTGGGAAGACATCCGCAACCTCATCGAGAACACCGAGGACCGGGAGCAGCGGCAGCGTCCGCTGGAGCGCATCCTGGAATGGCGCACCCAGGAGGACGGCTCGGTGGTCATTCGCACCACCTACGAGCACCTCGCCCGCCGCATCGCGGAGGCCGTTCAACGCGCCTGCAAGGGAGAGCTGGACCTGCGCTACCCCGGAGAGGAGAAATACGTCCGGGCCCATTGGCGCCGGGATACCTAGCCCCACCCCCGGGCCGAGCGAGCAACGATTAAACTCCCGGCACTAGCCGCCGGTCCCTAGGATCCAGACGCCGATCAGATACAAGGCCAGGATCAGCAGGCCTTCGGAGCCGATGCGCCCGGGCCCGGCGCGCTCCCGGCGAAGCAGGCCCAGGACCAGGACCCCGCTCATGAGGATGGTCAGCCCCGCCAGCCTGGGCTCGCTCGGGCTCGCGTGGTGGTAAATGGACCCCCCTCGGTAGGCAGGGTCCGCCAGGGCCGCGAACAGGGTGTCGAAGGCATTGCCTCCCAGGACACCGCCCACCGCGAGGGTGAGCGCGCCACGGCGGACAGCGGCCACCGAGGTCACCAGCTCCGGCAGGCTGGTCACCACCGCGATGAGGACCCCGCCCACCAGGCTCTGGGAGAGCCCCGTCAAGGCGATCAAGGACTCCCCGGCCCGGGTCACGGCCCACCCGGCGGAAACGACCAGAGCCGCCGCCAGGGCAAACGTCAGCCCCAGCCGGGTCAGGGTCTCCGTCGCGGGGACCTTGGGATCCGGCTTGTCCAAGCGGGTGGCGCCGGTCAGGCGGGGGCGCCACATGGGCCGCTCCCGGGCCTCCGCCACCCACCGGGCGCCCACGACGTAACCGATGACGAGAAGCGGCGTTACTGGATGAACCCCCAACCAGGAGATCGGTGGCCCGAGCATGGCCACCAGCAGCGCCGCCAGCAGCGTGATGAGCAGAACCGCCCACATCATGTTGCCGACGGAGGCCGCGGCATGCTCCAGATTGGCCCGGCGGTAGACCGCATCCGCCACGGCGAGGAAAGCGGTCTGGACGGCGATACCGCCGAGGGCATTCGCCAGGGCCAAAGACGCGAGCCCGTTCCAGGCAGCGGTCACCGAGGCGGTGATCCCGGGAAGGGAGGTGCTCGCGCCTAGGAAGACGGCCCCGACAAAGGCCTCCCCCAGCCCGGTGCGATCGGCGAGGCGATCGGCGGCGGCCGCCAGGCGGATCCCGGCGAAGGTGATGATCACCGCCCCCACGGCGACAAGGACCAGGCTCAGACCCAGCGGCCAAACGCCGCCGGTCATTCCGCCTCCTCCCGGCGGCGGTACGCGCGTCCCTGCAGGCCCCCGCCGGACCGGGCCCCACCTTCCGACGCCCCGATCGAAGCGCTAGGATGGCCGAACCCTGCCGGGACGGGGGCGCGCTGCCCGGACGAAGGCGGCCCGCCGCCACTCGGTCTACCGCCCCCAAAGGGACCGATTCCGCCCATGATTACAGTGGCCTCCTTCGACAATCAGGCCGATGCCCAAATCGCCAAGGGGCTCCTGGAGGCCGAGGGGCTGTCTCCCCAGCTCTCCGACGATCAGCTGGTGCAGACCGACTGGCTCTATACCGCTGCCCTGGGCGGGATCAAGCTCCAGGTACCCCAGGTGGAGGCCACCCGTGCCCGCGAGCTCCTCAGCCAGGATCGCTCAGGGGAGCTGGCGACCGCGGAGAGTCCGGATCCGGGTGGAACGGCCTCGGCCTCGCCGCCCCCGACGGTCGCGGCGGGCTGGGGTGGCGCCCCCCGTCCGACGCTCGTCCACGTCGCGGCCCTTATCGGGGCGGTGATCCCCATGGGCCACCTATTGGGTCCCCTGGGGCTGTGGCTCTGGCAGCGGGGCTCGGACCCCGAGCTGGATGCCCACGGCCGCGAGGCCGTCAGCTTCCAGGCCTCCGTCACGCTCTACGCCGTCCTGGCCGGATTCCTCTTCTCCGATGGGACTGCCCTAGCCGTCCTGTTGGGGCTGTTCTCGCTGGACCTGGTGCTGGTCCTGGTGGCCGGGGCCCGGGCCCGAAACGGGCACCTCTACCGCTATCCCTTCAACATCCGGGTGCTGGGGCGCAGGGAGGTCCCATCGCCTGGTGACTAGGAAGCGGGACCGGCCTCCTCCACCATGCGCGCCCCCTCCTCCACCGATACCGCGACCACCCGGCTGACGCCGGGCTCGGCCATGGTGACCCCGACGAGCTGATCGGCCACCTGCATGGTAGTCCGGTTGTGGGTGATCACCACGAACTGGGTCGTCTCCGCCATCTCCTGAAGAAGCCGGCCGAACCTTCCGACATTGGCGTCGTCGAGCGGGGCGTCCACTTCGTCCAGCACACAGAACGGGGCCGGGTTCAACCGGAACAGGGCGAAGGTAAGGGCGACGGCCGACAGGGCCTTCTCGCCCCCGGAGAGCAGATGGATGGAATGGATCTTCTTGCCGGGCGGCTGGGCCATGACCTCCACCCCCGTCTCCAGGGGGTCGTCCTCAGTCATCTGCAGGTAGGCCCGACCGCCGCCGAACAGGGTCGGGAAGAGCTGGCGGAAGTGCTCGTCAACGGCCTCGAAGGTCTCGCGGAACAGAGCCCGGGATTCCGAGTCGATCCGCCGGATCGCGCCCTCCAGGGTCGTGAGGGCCTCCTCCAGATCCCGGGCCTGCTCGTCGAGGTGGGCCTTGCGCTGGGCTACCTCCTCGTACTCGTCGATGGCCGCCAGGTTCACCGCACCCAGGGCGTCGAGGGATCGCTGTAGCTCCGTGCGCTCGGCCTCCAGGGCCCCGGGATCGGCCTCCTCCGGCGTTTCGGCCAGCAGCTGCCCGGACTTGGCCCCGATCTCGTCCATCCGGGCCTCCAGCTCCTCCACCTGGGTCTCCGTTTTGCTCAGGGCCTGACGGGCCTCTTCCAGGGCATTGCGCCGGGCCTCCACGTCCGCTTCGGCGCTGGAGCGCCGCTCCTGGGCTTGGGCGAGGGCCGCCTGGGCCTGCTCGGCGGCATTCTGGCGCTCCCGGAGCTCGCCCTCGGCCTCGCTGCGACCCTGAAGCGCCGCCTCCAGTCGCGCCTCGATGTCCGAATCCTCGCCGTTGTCGCCGCTGTCGGCGAGCCGGGTCGCCACCTCCTCCAGGCGCTGGCGGCGCTTGGCCAGCTCGTCCCGGGCCCACTGGGTATGGCGCTCGGCCTCCTCGCGCGCCGCCTTCCGGCTGTCCAGTCGGGTCCGCACCCCGTTCAGGGACTCGCGCGCTTCCCGTTCCCGGGATTCGGCCGCACGGAAGGCTTCCCGGGACTCGTCCAGCTCCTGGCGACGGGCCTGCCAGTCGGCCTCGGCCGCCTCTTTGCGCTGCCCGGCCTGGTCGGCCGCCGCGGCAGCTCGTTCCCGTGCGGCCTGCTGCTCCTCTCGCTCGGAAACAAGGCGCTCCCGCTCGGCTTCGAGGTGGCGGCGGCGCTCCTGGAGCCGATCGCGGTCGGCCTGGCGCTGCCCGGCTTCCTCCCGCACCTGCTGCAGGGTGTCCTCGGCCTCGGTGACCCCTTCCCGGGCCGAGGCGACCCGGGCCCGGGCCGAGGCCAGGGCCTCGTCGGCCCGCTGGGCCTCGGTTTCGGCCTGGGCGAGGCGTCGGTCGGTTTCGGCCAGTCGCCCCTCCAGCTCCTCGATCTCGCGTCGCCGCTGCAGCCAGCCGACCCCGGAATCTCCCTGGCGATGGTGGATAACGGCCCAGCCGCGACCGACCCGGTGGCCCTCCGGGGTGATCAGGCAGGCGCCCGCCCCGAGCGCCTCAACCCGGGCTTGCGCGGTCTCCAGATCGGTAGCGGTGCCGATCCCGGCCAGCCACTCGGCGAGGACCGGCCGGAGCTCCGGCTCGCACTCGATGCGGGCCAAAAGCTCCGACTCCGCTTGGCCTTCTCCGCCGCCGGTCTCGCCCCGCCGGATGGCGGGAAAGCGGCCTCCCTCGCGGGTGCGCATCCAGGCCAGCCAGGGCTGCCACTCGTCCGCCTCGGCCACCAGGGCCTGGAGTCGCTCCCCCAGGGCCGCCTCCACGGCGGCCTCCCAGCCGGGCTCCACGCGGATGCGGCCTCCCAGCAGGCGCCCGCGGTCGTGGCCCAGCTCCTCCAGCAGGGCCTGACCGCCGGCATCCAGATCGGCGGCCCGGGCTTCCAGGGACTGCAGCGATTCCAGGTGGGCGGCGATGCGCTGACGCTCCTGGCGGCATTCGGCGAGGCTCTCGGCGGCCCGATCCCGCTCCCCTTCCCGCTGCCTCTGTTCGGCCTCGGCCGCCTCCAGCTCCGCGGCGGCCTTCTGGCGGGCGCGCTCGGCGTCGTCCTGGCGGGCCCGGATCGCCTCCAGGTCGGAGTCGGGGGCCTCGGCCTCCAGCTCCGCCAGCTCGGCGTCGATAGCCGCCAGCCGCTGATCGATCGCGGCCCGCCGGTCCTGCGCCTGTTGCCGGCGCTCCTGTTGCAGGCTCGCCTCCTGGGCCGGTGCCTGGATGGCCCCACGGGCGGCGGCCTCGGCCTCCTCGGCGGCGGTCACTCGCTGGCGGGCCTCCTCCAGGTCTGCCTCCGCTTGGCGCTGGAGGCCTTCGAGACGCTCGGCCTCCTGGCGGAGCTCCTCCTCCTCGGCGCCCGCCTCCTCGATCCGCTGCTGGTGCTCGGCCAGGCGCTGCTCGATCTCCTCGATCTCGGCCTGGGCCGAATCCCGCTCCCCCTGTAGGCGCTCGCGCTCCTCGCGCGCGTGGGACTGCTCGCGCTCCAGGCCCGCGATCTCGCTCTCCCGAGCGTAGTAGCGACCCTGGGCCTGGTTCACCGCCTCGTTGGCCTCCTCGTAGGTCACCCGGCAGCGCTCCACCTCGGCCTCGGCCTGGGTGGCCTCGCTCCGGGCCGCCTCCAGCTCGGTCTCCAGCCGCCGCACCTCGCCTTCGTCGGTATCCCGCTGGCGCCCACGCTGCCGGTACCGGGCACCGAGGAGCTGGCGATCGAGCGCTCGCTGGCGATCCTTGAGGCCCTTGTACTCCCGCGCCCGGTCCGCCTGGTCCTCCAGGCGCTGCAGCCGCTCCCCAAGCTCACCCCGCAGATCCTCCACCCGCGCCAGGTTCTCCCGGGTCTGCTCGATGCGCCGACTGGTCTCCTTGCGCCGCTCCTTGTAACGGGTCACCCCGGCCGCCTCCTCCACCAGGACCCTGCGGTCCTGGGGCCGGGCCTCGATCAGCCGGGTGATCATGCCCTGCTCGATGATGGCGTAGGCGCGGGGACCCAGCCCCGTCCCCAGGAACAGATCGGTAATGTCCTTGCGCCGGCAGCGCCCGCCGTTCAGGAAGTAATCGGAGCCCCCGTCCCGATCCATGGCCCGCTTGACGCTGATCTCCTCGTAGGCTGCGTAGGGCCCGCCCATGGCCCCCTCGGCGTTGTCGAACACCAGCTCGGCCGTGGCCCGGCTGACCGGCGCCCGGCTCTCGGTGCCGTTGAACAGGAAATCGCTCATGTGGCCCCCGCGTAGATGCTTGGCGGAGCCTTCCCCGAGAACCCAACGGATGGCATCGACGAGATTGGACTTGCCGCAGCCGTTGGGCCCTACCACGGCGGTGATGCCCGACGGGAGGGGGATGGTGGTGGGCTCGACGAAGGACTTGAAGCCGGCGAGCTTGATGCGGCGCAGCTTCATGGGAGGGAGACAGCCTCCGGCCGGGTGCGGGCGCCCCTAGACACCGTCGCCCCCGTGCTCGATCCGTTCGAGCTGGTCGTCGTCGTAGCCCATGTAGTGGCCGAGCTCATGGATAAGGACATTGCGGATGCACTCGCTGACCCCCAGCCGATGATGGCCAGCGTAGTCGACGATGGCATTGCGGTAGAGGAAGACCTGATCGGGCTCGGCCCCGGCATAGCTCGCCCCCCGGTCGGGCCAGGGCACCCCCCGGTACAGCCCGAGCAGGTCCCAGGGATGGGCAAGGTCCATCTCCCGTTGCGTCGCGGGATCGGCCTCGTCCTCCAGCAGGACCGCCACGTTTTCGATCGCGGACCGGAAATCCGCCGGCAGCTCGGCGATGGCTGCCTCCACCTCGCTCTCGAACGTGGACCAGTCCATGGGGCAATCCGTCCCGGCGAGGCGATTCCCGGGCCATGGTAGCCTCCCCGCCCGGCCCGAACCATCCCCCAGCCCCGGAGGATCCGGTGAGCGCTTCGCCGTCCGAATCCCCCTCGCTCTGGCGGCGGATCGCCGCCGCCTGCTACGACCTCCTTGCCGTTGCCGCCGTCGGCCTCGCCAGCGCCTTCCTCTTGACCGCGGTCGGTCCCGGCCCCCAAGGGGCCGGCCTGATCCTGTGGCGGGGGACCCTCGTCGCGGTTCCCGCCGCCTACTTCCTGGTCTCCTGGGTCCGCGGCGGGCAGACCCTCGGCATGCGGGCCTGGGGCCTGCGGGTCGTGGACGGCAAGGGTCGCTCCCTTTCCTGGAGACTCGCCGCTTTGCGGCTCGCGGCGGCCTTGCCCGCCTGTTCCCTGCTGGGACTGGGCCTCCTCTGGGCCGGCCTCGACCGGGAAGGCCTGGCGTGGCACGACCGGCTTTCGGGAACCCGGCTGGTCCGACGCTACCGGGTGGATCAGCGCCGGCGGTAGAGCAGCCAGGACCCCAGCCCCCCGAAGGCAACCAGCGGAGCCCAAGCGGCCATCGCCGCGGAGATCCCCGCCACCGCGCTCAAGTTCTCCGCGAGGACGTTGCTCGCGTGGAAGGCCAGGCCCAGTCCGATGCCGGCCAAGACCCGACCGACACGCCCGCCGGAGCGGGGCGTGAGGGTGACGAAGGGAATGGCGACGAGCACCATCACGGCGCAGGCCAGGGACCGTGTGACCTTTTGCCACAGGGTGAAGCTCAGCGCCGCCACCGGCTGTCTCTGCCGCCGGAGCTGCTCCGCATAGGTCCAGAGCTGGGGAAAGGTCATGCGCTCGGGGCTACGGCCCAGATCCGCCATCACCTCCGGCCGGGCCCGGAGGGCCAGGGCCCGGTCGCGCAAGGGGCTCGCCTCCAGGGTCGCGAGCTCCACCGCATAGCCCCGGGGGAGGACCCAGCCACCCTCCCGGAATACCACGGAATCCCCCGAAATGACGTCGGTGACCAGGCCATTCGGTCCCAGCCGGTACAGGCGCACGCCGCGCAGCTCCCGCCCGGAGCGACGGACCTGATCCACGGAGACCATGTAGGGCTCGTCCCGGAACCAGATCCCCCCGCTCGACAGCCATTGCCTGGACGCCTCTGCGCCCGAGCCCTGCCCCGGGTTCAGGATCCGCTCGCCAAAGGCCTCCGCCCGGGTGGCTATGCGGTCATTGACGGCGAAGCTAACGGCGGCCACAACCAGCCCCCCCAGCAGCAGGGGGCGGGCCATGCGGGCCAGGCTCATCCCGCCAGCCCGCAGGGCCGTCAGCTCGGCGTTTCGGGCCAGATCGCTGAGCCACACCAAGGTCCCCAGCAGCACCGCGAAGGGGGCCATCTCATGGAGGATCCCCGGAACCCGCAAGGCCAGGTACTGGCCCAGCTCCATCAGCCCGATTCCGGCCTCGCCCAGTCGCCGGCTCTCCTTGAGGGCTTCGGAAAGGACATAGATCCCCGCCAAGAGGAAGAGCATCAGGGCGGTCTTGGCGAAGAACCCCCAAAGGAGATAGCGATCAGCCGTTTTCATGGGCCTCGCCTGGGCGCCGCGACCGCCGCGGCCCGGTCGGCGTCGGGATCAGGGGCAGACCGCGACAGCCCCGTTTCAGGAAAAAGAGGGCCAACCCCGCCGCCGGCAGCGGGACCGCCCACAGGAGCCAGTGGGGAGCAACCACCCCGGAGGCGGCCCACTCATGGAGGGCAATCAGGGCGTGGTGGTAGCCCAGGACGAACAGGGCCCCCCAGAGGATACCGAAGGACCGGCTTCCTTCCCGGCGGTTCTCCAGACCGAGCGGCAAGGCCAGGATCAAAAGGACCGGCAGGCTGAGGGGAATGGCAAGGCGTCGGAAGAGCTCGGCCCGGCGCTCGCGGGCGCTCTCCCCGCCCCAGGCCGTCGCCACCAGCTCCGTGGTCGGCAGGGCCTCCAGTCCCCCGCGGGAGCCCCCAACCCGACCGAGGGACTCGCGGGCCCGGTAGCGGTCGAAATGGGTAACCCGGACCAGGCCCCCGAGGGCCACGCCCTCCTGGTAGCGCAGGCCGTTCCAGAAGGTGGCCTCCAGGGTGCCATCGTCCTGGACCACCAGCCGCCCTTCGGGGGCGGTAACCGTCACGGTGGGATCGGGCCCCGGATCCTGGAAAAAGACCCGCTGCATCCGGCCATTCTCGGCGCGCTCCCGGAAGTACAGGACCCGGCCCCCGGTGAGCTCGTTGAACCGCCCCGGCTTGGCCAGGCTGGTCACGGCCTGGCGCTGGAAATCCCCCATGGCCCGTTCCATTTTCGCCTCCCCCGCGGGCTCGGCCCAGAGGGTAAGGCCCATCTCCAGGAACAGGCCCACCGCGCTCAACAGCCCCACCACGGGCAAAAGGTTGTGCAGCCCGAACCCCGCGGCTGCCATGGCGTCCATCTCGCTGTCCAGGCAGAGCCGGGAAATGGTCGTCAGAAGACCGAAAAACAGCGCCAGGGGAAAAGCCAGCGCGGCGATCTTGGGAAGACCCAGCCCCAGCAGCACCAGCACCGCCTCGGCGGGGATCTCCCCGTGCGCCATCTCCTCCAGGAGCTCCAGGCTCTCGGCGAGGACCATGAGGGCCGTGATGATCCCCAGAATCAGAGCGGCTCGGAGCAGCACCTCCTGAAGGCACTGACGCGCAAGAAGACTCAAAGGGAGCTCCCCCCGTAACCAAGGGAGGGAGTCAGATACCGGGCCGGACCGGGGATAGTCGGGCTCTCCCTTCGCTGTTTCGGTAATAAGGAGGCCGGACGGAGTCGGGCCCGCCTGGCTGGCTCACCTGAAAATTGGCTTTTGAGACGAACCCAGGGTGCTTTGGGGAAGGGACAGGAAAAAACCAAAAGTTCGGGGTTTACCGGCCCCGTTCCGGACGCTAGACTTATTCGGCCCAAAGTTTCAAAGCCTTAAATCACGCCGTCGGGGAGGCCAGGGCCACCCGGCATCCGCAAGGAGACCGCCGAT
>JAHEOG010000173.1 GCA_018609925.1 Gammaproteobacteria bacterium | reverse complement strand
TGCGATGCCCGAAGGTCACCCGAAGGACATCGGTGGTGACGGTAATCCCCTCTTGAGGGGGTTCCCCTTGGCGGGCCCGTGTGGGGCGGCTGCCGTTGCCCGAATCCCCCTCCACCTGGGGCACCTCCCCTTCGGGCGCCCGCTTGGCCCCTTCAGCTTCCTGTGAGCCAGCCTGCGCGCTTGTGGAATCCGGGGCTCCGGCCTCCGAATCCGGCGAGGCTTGCTCCTCAGCTGGAGGCTGGCCCTGCTGGTAATACTGGGGGTATTGGGTCTCGAGCCAGAGCTGATAGACCCAAAGCACACCCAGGCTCAAGCCAATAGCGAGGAGGAAGCGGGTGATATCCATAGATCCAGGTGCGGTGGAAGGCCAAGGGACCGGCCGCGTGCTTAGGGCACGGGGTCATGACCCCCGGGACAGAAGGGGTGGCAGCGAAGGATCCGGCGTATCCCGAGCCAGGCTCCCTTCGCCGTGCCGTAAAGGCTCACGGCCTCCAGGGCATAGGCACTGCAGGTGGGCTCGAAGCGGCAGTGCCAGCCCATCCAGGGGCTGACCAGCCACCGATAGGACCGAATCAGGGCCATCAAGGGGCCTTTACCCATCCCGAAGCTTCTCCCAGAGGGCTCCCAGATCCTCCCGAAGGCGGTCTCGATTCCCCCGGCCAGCGCCCCCACGGGCGATCACGACAACATCCTTGCCGATCAGCTGGCTCTGGAAGGCCCGAAAGGACTCCCGAATCAGGCGCTTGAGGCGATTCCGCAAGACGGCCTTGCCGACCCGGCGTCCCACGGCGATGCCGAGGCGCGCATGGTCCCGGCCATTGGATCGAGCAAATACGACGAAGAACCGCCCGACCCGCTTGTCTCCTTCCCGGAAGGCCTGTTGGAACTGGCCCGACGTCTTTAGGCGAGCCTTTTGCGGGAAGGCTGCGCTCAAAGGGGACAGGAACGGCAGGGTGTTAGGCCGTCAGGCCGACAGGCGCTTGCGGCCTCGGCTTCGCCTCCGCTTCAAGACCTGGCGGCCGGCTTTGGTCGCCATACGGGCCCGAAACCCGTGGCGCCGTTTCCGGCGGATCCGGCTTGGTTGGAAAGTCTGCTTCATGACGGATCCCTTACCCCATAAGGTCGCTAGGACGCGAAGTTGTTCAATAAGCGGGCAAAAATACGGCTCCGGGGACTGCCTGTCAATTCGCCCCCTCGCCCATCCCTAAGGTCCCCCCTTGGTTTCTTTATCACATTCGTTGTTATTGCTTAACCGCCTTGCTCCTCGGGGAGAGCTGGTCTAGGGCCGGGCATGCCTTCGCTTTCGGGCCCTTTCGGCGTGTGGAGAGATTGGGTTCAGGGCTGGGGAGCCTGTGGGGAGGAAATGGGGAATCTCGGAGAAGCGGCCCCCGAGCTGTGGAAAAGGGGGGCGGTTTCCACTACCTTTCCCAGGTTTTCCCTATTCCATCCAAATGAAGCCCGATCCGGGTACGCCGAGCTGGCCTCGACCCCCAGGGGAGACTTCGGGTTAGAATTGCTGGTTTGCATGGGCCAGCTGGCGGAGCTTCCTGGCTTCCTCTCGGGGGTAATGGCTTGGCGGAATCGGGGATCTGGAAGCTGTGCTTGGAACGGCTGAGCGAGGAGCTTTCCTCCCAGCAGTTCAATACATGGATCCGGCCCATCCAGGCGGAGGAAGGGGGGGAGAAGGTGGTCCTGTGGGTCTCCAACCGGTTCTTCCACGATTGGATCCGGGAGCGGTTCCTCGGTCGGATCCAAGAGCTGGTGGGCCACTTTAGCGAGGGCCGGGTGGGGGTGGATCTTGAGCTTCGAGAGGACGGGGCCGGACCCGATGCCGAAGGGTCTAAGCCCCCGGTATCAAGGACCGCCCCGCGAAGCCCTCGAGGGGGCCGCGGGGGCACCCGCTCCCGGGATATGCTGGACCCTCAGTTCACCTTCGAAACCTTCGTTGAAGGGAAGTCCAACCAGCTGGCCCTAGCCGCCTCCCGGCAGGTGGCCGAGAACCCCAGCGGGGCCTATAACCCCCTCTATATCTACGGCGGCACGGGCCTGGGCAAGACCCACCTGCTGCAGGCCATCGGGAACCTCGCGCAGCAGCGGGAGCCAGAGGCCAAGATCCTGTATATTACCTCCCACCGGTTCGTCAACGAGATGGTTCGGGCCATCCAGCACAATGCCATCGAGGATTTCAATCAGCGCTACCGCAGCTTGGACGTTTTGCTGATCGATGACATCCAGTTCTTTGCAGGCAAGGACCGGACCCAAGAGGAGCTTTTCCATACCTTTAACATCCTAATGGATCTGAACAGCCAGATCGGCATTTCCTGCGACCGCTATCCCAAGGAGGTGGAGGGCCTGGAGGAGCGCCTGCGCTCGCGGTTCGGTTGGGGCCTAACGGTTGCGATTGAGCCTCCCGAGCTGGAGACCCGAATGGCCATCCTGATGCGTAAGGCCGCCAACTCGGGGGTTACCTTGCCCGAGGAGGTAGCCTTCTTCATCGCCGAGCGGATCCAGTCCAATGTCCGGGACCTGGAAGGCGCCTTGAACCGGGTGGTGGCCCATGCCCGGTTCCTGGGTCGGCCAGTGAATATGGACTTGGCCAAGGAGGCCCTGGCCGATCTCCTAGAGATGCAGATCCGGTTGATCACCATCGAGAATATCCAGAAGACTGTTGCCAATTACTACAACATCCGCATCGGGGACATGCGCTCCAAGAAGCGCTCCCGCAATATTGCGATCCCCCGACAGGTGGCCATGCGTCTCGCCAAGGATCTCACCGACCACAGCCTCCCGGAGATCGGGGAGGCCTTCGGGGGCCGGGACCACACCACCGTGTTGTACGGCTGCCGGAAGATCGAGGAGCGGGAACAGGAGGATCCTCGCATCCGGGAAGACCTGAACAACCTCAAGCGTGTCCTGACGGGGTAGAGCGAGCCCTTGGGACCCCGCCGGGCAAGGGGGCATCCGTGCGCATCGAATCCAGCAAGGAAGAGCTTCTCGCCGGGGTTAATCCAGCCGCTTCCGTGGTGGAGACCCGGCAAACCCTGCCCATCCTCGGGCACCTCCACCTAACCGCCGAGGGCGAGCACCTCCAGATCATAGGCACCGACCTGGAGGTGGAGCTCCGGGCCACATGTCCCGTGGCCGTGGCCGAAGAGGGCCAGGTCACTGTCCCGGCCCGGAAGTTCCTCGACATCATCCGCTCCCTCCCCGAGGCGGCCCCGATCCAGCTAAGCCAGGAGGGGGAGCGCATCCAGATCCTCTCGGGCCGCAGCCGTTTCCACTTGGCCGGGCTTGCCCCCGACGATTTCCCGCGCCTGGAGATCGGCGACCATCAGAGCGAGGTCTCCTTGCCTCAGGAGGCCCTGAAGGGGCTGCTGGAGCGGACCTCCTTCGCGATGGCCAGGGACGATGTCCGTTACTACCTCAACGGCATCCTGTTGGAATGGACGGGTAACAACCTCCGGGCCGTGGCCACCGATGGCCACCGGCTCGCCCTCATGGATCGGGAGGTGGCGGCGGCTCCGGAGGAAATCCACGTGATTCTCCCCCGCAAGGGGGTGCAGGAGCTGGAGCGCCTGCTCGGCGATTCCGAGGAGACCATCGAGGTTACCTTTACCCCTAGCCACGTGCGATTCCAGCTCCCCGGCATTACCTTCGCCACCAAGCTCATCGAAGGACGGTTTCCCGATTACCGGCGGGTCATTCCGGAGGCCAACGGACATCAGGTGGTCGTTGACCGGGCTACCTTCCAACAGGCCCTTCGGCGGATCGCCATCCTGGCTAATCGCAAGACCCACGGGATCCGGGTGGCCGTCCGCGAAGGAACCCTGGTGCTCTCCGCCGAGAATCCCGATCAAGAAGAGGCCACGGAGGAGGTGGCAGCGGATTTCTCCGGCGAGCCCATAGAGATCGGATTCAACGTGGACTACCTCCAGCAGGCCATCGCCGCCCTCCCCGACGACCAGGTCCTTCTCCACCTTTGGGACTCCCAGTCCAGCTGTCTCATCCTGCCGGCCGCCCAGACCACCCCGAAATATGTCATCATGCCCATGCGGCTGTAGGGCTCACGGCCCCTTGGCTGGCCCTT
>JAHEOG010000172.1 GCA_018609925.1 Gammaproteobacteria bacterium | reverse complement strand
GCAGGGCTGCCGTGGCCCCCGCCCGGATCACACCGTTGCCCGCCAGGATCAAAGGATTGCGGGTGCGCGCCAACAGCTCGGCGGCCCGGGCGAGCTCCCCCTCCGTGGGAAGGGGGCGGGGCAGGGAATGGCGTGGCAGCGGCTCCACACCCGCCGGGACCTCCTCCTCGGCCACGTCCTCGGGGAGGTCGAGGTGGGTCGCCCCCGGCTTTTCCAGGGCCGCCTCCCGGAAGCCGTGGCGGACCATCTCCGGGACCACCTCGCCGCGTTTGACCTGGGCACTCCACTTGGTGATGGGCCGGTACAGGGCGACCAAGTCCAGGTACTGGTGGGACTCTTTGTGGGTCCGGTCCAGGCTGGCCTGTCCGGTTACCGCCACAAGGGGCGCCCGGTCCAGATCGGCATCGGCCACCCCGGTCATCAGGTTGGTGGCACCGGGGCCCAGGGTGGAGAGACAGACTCCGGCGCGGCCGGTAAGGCGGCCGTGCATATCCGCCATGAAGGCCGCCCCCTGCTCGTGCCGGCAGGTCACGATCTTGAGCGGACGATCCCGAAGGGCCTCATAGAGGGCCAGGGTCTCCTCCCCCGGGACCCCGAAAACGAAGCGGGTCTCCTCATTCTCGAGACAAGCGGCCAGGCATTCTGCGCCATTCACCGCACCGCCACCCGGGGGCTCCGGAGGGGATCGCCCTGAAGCCGGGGAGTCGGGGCCCTATGCCACACGGTGGCCTGTTCCTCCCATTTCGCCACGGATCCGATTGGCCTCATCCACCCGGACGACCCGAGGGCGATGCTCCTCCGCCTCCTCGGCATCAAGGGCGCAATAGGCGCAGATGATGAGCCGATCCCCCGCCGAGGCCTTGTGAGCGGCCGCGCCGTTCACGGCCACCCGGCCAGAGCCGGGCTCGTCCCGTATGGCGTAGGTGGCGAAGCGCTCGCCGTTGGCGAGGTTGTAGATCTCGATCCGCTCGTATTCCCGCAGGCCGCTGGCCTCCAGGAGCTCGCCGTCGATGGCGCAGCTGCCCTCGTATTCCAGGTCGGCCGCGGTCACCGAGGCTTGGTGGATCTTGGACTTTAGCAGGGTGATCTGCATGGGCTGCTCCTCTCCCGTGGCTCAGCCCCCTAGGCCCTTTGGCCGGGGACCGAACTCGAGATTGTCGATCAGGCGGGTGGTGCCTAGATAGGCCGCCGCCAGCACCACCCGCTCACCGTTCAGGTCGGTCACTGGCTCCAGGTCTCCCCCCCGGCGCACGGCCACGTATTCGGGTCGCAGTCCGGCGGCGGCAATCCGTTCCCGGGCCAAGTCCGCCAGCTCCTCCGGGCCCAGGCCGCTTCCGAAGGCCTCCTCCACCGCGCTGCGCATCCCCTGGAACAAGCCCGGAGCCGCCTGCCTTTCGGCGGGGGAAAGATACTGATTGCGCGAGCTCACAGCCAGCCCGTCGGTCTCGCGGACAGTCTCCACCGCCTCAACCGCCACGTTGAGGAGCAGGTTGCGCACCAGCCGCCGCACTACGACCCACTGCTGGTAGTCCTTCTTCCCGAGCACGACCCGGTCCGGCCGAACAGCGCACAGCAGCTTGGTGACCACCGTCGCCACCCCGGTGAAGAAATGGGGTCGGACGGTGCTCTCGAGCCCCTCCGTCGCCCGATCCACGCTCACCGTTACGGCATCCGGACCGTCAGGATAAACCTGGCTTTCGCCCGGTGCGAACAGGACATCGACACCGGCCGCGCGCAGGCGCTGCCGATCCGCCTCCAGGGTGCGCGGATATTCCGCGAAGTCCTCTCCCGGAGCGAATTGCGTCGGATTGACGAACACGGAGGCCACGACTTGATCCCCCACCTGCCGGGCACGCTCCACCAGGGCCATGTGTCCCTCGTGGAGGTTGCCTAAGGTAGGGACGAAGGCGATCGGCTCCCCCGATCGCCGGCTCGGGGCGAGGACCCGGTCGAGCTGTTCCAGGTCGTGGGCGGTCTCCACGGGCGCTCCGGTCTCAGTCGAAGCGGTGGTCCGCCCCCGGAAAGGTCCCGGCGCGGACCTCCCCGCAGAACTCGGCCAGGGCCCCGGTGATGGACTCGGCCCCGGACATAAAGGACTTGGCGAACCGGGGTATCTCCTCCTCCCCCAGCCCCAGGGCGTCGTGAAGCACCAATACCTGGCCGTCGCAGTCCGGACCGGCCCCGATCCCGATGACCGGGATGGACAGGGCTTCGCTCACCCGCCGGGCCAAGGCGGCGGGCACGGCCTCCAGCACCAACGCCCGAGCCCCGGCCTGTTCCAGAGCCCTGGCGTCGGAGAGCAGGGCCTCGGCCGCTTCCGGATCCCGGCCCTGCAGCCGGTAGCCCCCCAGCTGATGGATGGCCTGGGGGGTCAGCCCGAGATGCCCCATTACCGGGATGCCTCGCTCCTGGAGGAAGGCGACCGTCTCCACCATGGGACCCCCGCCCTCCAGCTTGACCATCTCCGCGCCGCCTTCCGCCATCAACCGGGCGGCGCTGTCGAAGGCCTGAGCGGGGCTCGCCTTGTAGGCCCGGAACGGGAGATCCACCACCAGGAGGGCCCGCTCACGGGCCCGGTTCACGCACCGAGCGTGGTAGATCATCTGCTCCAGCGTAACCGGCAGGGTGGTGTCTTCGCCTTGGACCACCTGGGCGAGGGAATCCCCCACCAGCAGGATGTCCACCCCGGCCCTCTCGGCCAATCGCGCGAAGGTATAGTCATAGGCTGTAAGGGCCACCAGGGGGCTCGCCTCACCACCCCTTTTGGCCAAGTGGTCGATCCGGATCCGGCTCATTCGCTTCCTTCTCCGGCGTGGCCCAGCCCCTCCGCCCATTCGGGCCCCTCCGTGGGCTCCACGCGACCGGAATCCGGGCATTGGTTCAGCAGATCGTCGATGCGGGATCCGTACGGAAGGCGGAAGTCCGGGCTCACCTCGGCCCAGGGGATGAGGACGAAGCCCCGTTCATAGAGGCGGGGGTGAGGCAAGGTAAGCCGGGGGGTCGCCAAGCTCTGGCCTTCCACCGCCAGTAGATCCAGATCCACCGGCCGGGGCCCCCAGCGGGGACCGTCGCGGTGGCGCCCCAGCCCGGCTTCCACCGCCAGGCAATGGTCCAGCCATTCCTCGGGCTCGCCCGTACCGCGGAATTGCGCCACGGCGTTCAGGAAATCGGGCTGGGCAGTGTAGCCAACCGGGGCAGTCCGGTAAAGGGAGCTAACTGCCTCCAAATGCCCGTCCACCCGGGCCTCGAGATCCGCCAGGGCCTGCCGGAGCAGCGCCCGGGAGTCCCCCTGATTGCTGCCGAGGCCAATGAAGATTCGCTTCATGCCGGTATCTCCCCGGATTGGACAAGGGCCCTCTCGCCTGCGGCATCGTGGACTTGCCCGCGGATCCGGGCGCGGGTAAGGGCTCGTAGCCAGTCCCCGATCGCCGGACCCTGGGGGACACCCAGGGCCCGGAGCTCGTGGCCGTCGAGGGCCGGCTGGATGCCGCGCAGGTGCTGGAGGTAGTGGCTGATCCCGGCCCGCAGGTCCGGGCCCTCCTCGGCGGCCATAGTGGCCAGCAGGCCCTCCAGGGAGAGCTGCTCCAGGTGCTCGAAGAGGGCGACATCGTCGCTGGGATCTAGCTCCCCTTGACCCATCGCCTTGCTCACCTCCTCGGCGCGCCTGCGATCGCGCGCCAAACCGGCAGCCTCCCGGGCACGCAGCTCGTAGCCGACGAGGGCAGCCTCCAGCCGATCCGGCGGCAGATCCCACAGCAGAAGCAGGGTAAGCACCTGCCACTGTACGGGCACCTCCCCCCGATAGAGCAGCCGGTACCAGCCCAGCACCTCTTCGCCCCCCCGCACCCGCGCCACGGCGGCTTGGCCATTGGATTCCCCCAAAACGGGATGGAAGAACGGCAGTACACCCAGCTCCCGGAGGCGCTCCAGGCCGCGGACGGGGTCCTGCGATTCCAGGAGGTAGCGCAGCTCCCGAAAGAGGCGATGCCCCGAAAGCCGATCGGGGAGCCCCAGCCCCACCGCGTTCCGGATCAACCGTTCGCTGGCGCCATCGATGTGGAAGCCCAACTCCGTCTCGAAGCGGACCGCGCGGACGATCCGGGTGGGATCCTCGACGAAGGACAGGCTGTGCAGGACCCGGATGACCCCCTGGTTGAGATCCGGCAATCCCCCGAAGGGATCCAGCAGCCGCCCGAAGCGGTCCCCGTCCAGCTCCACGGCCATGGCGTTGACCGTGAAATCGCGACGGAAGAGATCCGCCTTGATGGAGCCGGCTTCCACCTCCGGCAGGGCGGCCGGATGGGTGTAGTGCTCGATCCGCGATGTGGCCAGGTCGAGCCGCTGCCCTTCCGGGCCCTCCAGGACCACCGTCCCGAATCGCTCATGGGCATGGGCACTCCAACCATGCCGTTCGGCGAAGGCCTCGGCCAGGCCGATGGCGTCGCCCTCCACCGCGATGTCCACGTCGGTATTGACCCGACCCAGGAGCAGGTCCCGGACCAGACCACCAACCAAAAAAGCCCGGACCCCTTGCTCCGCCGCCCGCTTGCCAAGCTCCCGGAGGTCCTCGACCGTCCCCGGTTCCAGCCTCTTCTGCAGCCGGCCCCGGAGATCCCGGGACCGGCTGGCAGGCCCGGTGGCGGGATCGGGGACCCCGG
>JAHEOG010000171.1 GCA_018609925.1 Gammaproteobacteria bacterium | reverse complement strand
GGTCCTTGTCGAACTGCAGCCGGATCTGATGACCTCGGCGCTCCAGCAGGAAGGGGTTCAGGCTCTCGGGGAGCTCGGCATCGGCGTCCTCCACCGTGACCAATAGCGAGCGCCGAGTGTCCCGGGCCAAAAGGGCCGCCTTGGTATCCAGGGCCTGGACCTCGCCTGCGTGGATCACGGCGATGCGGTCGCAAAGCTCCTCGGCCTCTTCCAGGTAGTGGGTGGTCAGCACCACCGTCATGCCCTCCCGGTTGAGCCGCTGGGCGAAGCGCCAAAGGCCCTGGCGCAGCTCCACGTCCACCCCGGCGGTGGGCTCATCCAGGATGGCGATGGGCGGGCGATGGGCCAGGGCCTGCGCGATCAGCACGCGGCGCTTCATGCCCCCGGAAAGCTGACGCATGTTGGAGTCGCGCTTATCCTCCAGGTCGAGGGCTTGCAACAGCTCCCGGATCCAGCCGTGGTTGTTCCGCACCCCAAAATACCCGGCCTGGTTCCGGACCATCTCCTCCACGGTGAAGAACGGGTCGTAGACCAGCTCCTGGGGCACCACACCGATGTTGCGCCGGGCCTCGCGATACCCCCGAACGGTGTCGTGGCCGAGGACCTCCACCCGGCCGGCGGTGGGGGTAACCAGGCCGGCGATGGTGCTGATGAGGGTGGACTTGCCGGCGCCGTTGGGCCCCAGAAGGCCGAAGAACTCCCCCCGGCGGATCTCCAGATCGACCCCCTTTAGGGCCTCCACCTGCCCGTAGCGCTTCTGGATCCCCTGGATGCTGATTGCGGACTCGACCATGGCGGTCATTCCTCGGTTCGGGCGCTGAGGCCCGAGCTCATGGATAACTTGGCGGCCGGGCCTAATCGGAGCACGGCCGCAATTGGTTGCGGGCCCGGTTGCGGGCCCGGGGAAATGCGCCTAGCCTGCCCCAGCGTGAGGCTATCCCGAGCCCAATGGAGGAGCACCCATGGCCCGCACCGTGTATTGCGTGAAGCTGGGTAAGGAGGCCGAAGGCCTGGACCGTCCGCCCTATCCCAACGAGCTGGGCCAGCGCATCTACGACAATGTGTCCAAAGAGGCCTGGCAGATGTGGCTCGAGCACCAGACCATGCTGGTCAACGAGATGCGCCTGAACCTCATGGACCCCGAGGCCCAGCAGTTCCTCATGCAGCAGATGGAGGCCTTCTTCTTCGGTGAGGGCGCGGAAACCCCCGAGGGCTATGTCCCCCCGGAAGAAGGCAGCTGACCCCTTATCCCTCGTTGGCTTCCACCCAGTCCCTAGGCTGCAGGAAGCTCTCCACCAGCTCCGCCTCCGGGGTCCCCGGCTCGGGCTGCCAGTCATAGCGCCAGGCGGCCTGCGGGGGCATGGACATCAGGATGCTCTCGGTCCGGCCACCGCTCTGCAGGCCGAAGAGGGTGCCCCGGTCGTAGACCAGATTGAACTCCACGTACCGTCCCCGGCGCAGGAGCTGCCACTGCCGCTCACGCTCCCCGTAGGGGGTGTCGCGACGCCGCCGGACGATGGGGACATAGCACTCCAGGAAGGCGTTGCCCACCGCCCGGGTGAGGCCGAAGGTGTCCTCCCAGTCCCCGGTCAGGTCATCGAAGAAGATCCCCCCAACACCGCGCATCTCGCCCCGGTGGCGGATCCGGAAATAGTCGTCGCACCAGGACTTGAAGCGGGGGTAGTGTTCCGGATCGAAGCCGTCACAGGCCTCCTTCAAGGTCCGGTGGAAGTGCCGGGCGTCCTCGGCGAAACCGTAGTAGGGTGTGAGATCGGCCCCGCCGCCGAACCACCAGGCGGTGCCGGCATCGAAGAACCGGACGTTCATGTGCACCGTGGGCACATAGGGGTTCCAGGGGTGCAGGACCAGCGACACGCCAACGGCGGTGAAGGGCTGGCCGGCCAGCTCGGGACGCCGGCTGGTGGCGGACTCGGGGAGCCGTTCGCCGTGGACCGCGGAGAAGTTCACGCCCCCGCGCTCGATCAGCGCGCCTTCCTCCAGGACCCGGGTCCGGCCACCACCGCCCTCCGGGCGCTCCCAGGTATCCTCGCGGAAGGTACCGCCGCCGTCCAGCTCCGCCAGGGCCCCGGATATCCGGTCCTGGAGCCCGCGCATGTACTCCTCGACCGCGGCCGGTCGGTCCAGGCTGTCATCGCTCAACGCCATCTCCCGAAAAACGGGGCCGCATGCACAGGCCCCGGTGGGCGTCTACAATAGGCATTCCACTTCGGCGCGCGCCGCGGCGGCGCGGAGCCGAACCCATCCCAAGGAGCCGAAACCTCTATGGCCGAGAACGAACGCCCTTCCGCAGCCGAATGGGCCCGCCGCTCCGAGGAGGACCTCGCCGGTCTCACCGACGACCTCCGGTTCGTCGTGGAGGAGATACTGGAACCACTCATGCAGGCCCAGACCGAGCGGCAGTGGGACGAGGACGCCCGGGTGGTCTTCGAGGCGGCCGGCCGCCTGACCCGGGCCAGCAACATCGCCGCGGAGATCGGCGGGATCTGGGAGTTCCTGCAAGGGGAAGCCCAGCGAGGGGCGGACCAGAGCTCCGGCTCCGACGGCAATCGGACCCACTAAGGGCCCGCAGGCACGGTCCCGCTAGAAGAAGGTCCCGTCCAGCGGCGACGACGCCGATCCGTAGAGGCGCTTGGCCATCCGCCCCGCCAGATAGGCGCTGCGCCCTGCCTGTATACCGTGGCGCATGGCGTGGCCCATCCGCACGGGATCCCCGGCCTCGGCAATGGCCGTGTTCAGAAGGACGCCGTCGCAGCCCAGCTCCATGGCAACAGCCACATCGGAGGCAGTGCCCACTCCGGCGTCCACCAGGATGGGCACGGTTGCCTGCTCCAGGATGATCCGCAGGTTGTACTTGTTCTGGATGCCCAGCCCCGAGCCGATGGGCGCGGCCAGCGGCATCACCGCCGCGCAGCCCAGCTCCTCGAAGCGGCGGCAGGCGACGGGATCGTCCATGGTGTAGACCATCACCCGGAAGCCCTCTTCGATCAGGGTCTCGGCCGCCCGGGCCGTCTCCCACAGGTCGGGATAGAGGGTGTGCTCGTCGCCAAGGACCTCCAGCTTGACCAGATCCCAGCCGCCGAGCTCGCGGGCGAGCCGGCAGGTGCGCACGGCGTCCTCGGCCGTAAAGCACCCGGCGGTGTTGGGCAGGATGGTGTACTCCCGGGGATCCAGGTAGTCGAGCAGGTTGGGCTCTTCGGGGCGCTGGCCGAGATTGGCCCGGCGCATCGCCACAGTGACGATCTCCGCCCCGCTCGCCGCCACCGCCGCGGCGGTCTGCTCCAGGTCGGCGTACTTGCCGGTCCCCACCAGCAGCCGGGAATGGAACTCCTGACCACCGATCACCACGGGATCGGCGTTCCCGGCCATCGCGGGCTCCACCGTTTCGCTTTCCGGGACCGGGGCCCCGCCACCGATGGCGCGCACCACCTCCACCCGGTCGCCATCGGCCAGGAGGCGCTCGCCCAAGGCCCCCCGGGGGACCACCTCGCGGTTCACTTCCACGGCGACGCCAGCGGGCTCCATGTCGAGATCGGCCACCAGCTCGCGCAGGGTCTTGCCCTCAGCGACCTCGCGGCTCTCCCCGTTAACCCAGATCTCCATGGGAACCCTCGGACCGGATGGGTTTGCGCTCATAAAAGACTGACAAGGTGTCAGGATACCAGACCGCGGCGGCGCGCTTCAGGGAAGGCCTTTCCAGCCGTGCTACGGTGGCGCTCCTCCTTGCCTCCTTTGACCGGTGCCAATGCATCCGTTCGCCCGGGACCTTTTGGATTGGTACGACCGCCAGGGCCGCTCCCTGCCCTGGCGGGGTGTAGGCGATCCCTATCCCATCTGGGTCTCGGAGATCATGCTCCAGCAGACCCGGGTGGAGACGGTGAAGCCCTACTACCAACGGTTCCTGGAGCGATTCCCCAATATCCAAGCCCTGGCTGATGCCGAAGAGGACGAGGTCCTGGCCCTATGGTCGGGGCTGGGCTACTACACCCGGGCCCGCAACCTGCACACCGCGGCGCGACGAATTCGGGACGAGCACGGCGGCGTCTTCCCCCGTACCTACGAGGAGGTGGCGGCCCTTCCCGGTATCGGCCCCTCCACCGCCGGGGCGATCCTATCGCTGGCTTTCGACCGGCCCTACGCCATCCTCGACGGCAACGCCAAGCGGGTCTTGGTCCGCTTGGACGCCGTTCGCGAGCCCCCCGGCAAGGCCGCCGTCGAGCGCAGCCTGTGGCAGCGGGCCCGAG
>JAHEOG010000170.1 GCA_018609925.1 Gammaproteobacteria bacterium | reverse complement strand
GTCGTAGGAGTGGCCCCATTCCCCTGCGGCCAAAGCCCCGCCGGTTCCGGGCCGGCGAGGGCCCGGTCCAGCTCGGTCAGGAAGCGGGCCCTGGGGATCTCCCGGGCCCCCAGTCGGGCCAGGTGATCGGAGTAGACCTGGCAGTCGATCAGCCAGTAGCCCCGTTCCTCCAGCCTGCGTACGGCAGTGGCAAAGGCGATCTTGGAGGCATTGGTCTCACGGTGGAACATGGACTCCCCGAAGAAGACCCGACCCATGGTAAGGCCGTAGAGGCCCCCCACCAGGTTTCCCTGCGGATCCCAGGCCTCCACCGAATGGGCCACTCCGCTCGCGTGGAGGCGCTCGTAGGCGGAGATCATGGCCGAGTCGAGCCAGGTGCCGGCCCCGGTTGGGCCGTCACCGCGAGGCTCGGCGCAGGCCCGGATGACCCCGGGGAAATCGGCGTCGGCTGTGATCGTCAACCGGGTCTGCCGGAGGGCCCGGCGCAGGCTGCGGCTGACGTGGAGCTCCCGGGGGTAAAGCACCAAGCGAGGGTCCGGGCTCCACCAGAGGATCGGCTCTGCTTCGTTGTACCAGGGGAAGATCCCCTGGCGATAGGCCTGCACCAGCCGGCCTGGCTCCAGGTCCCCGCCCAGGGCCACGATGCCCTCGGGTCCGGCGGCGGTTTCGGGGTCGGGGAAGGCGGGGAAGGGATGGTGGGGCTCAAGGAGCTGCAAGGCGATCCTCTGCCGTCGCGCACCGAAGGGGATGCGAGCGTAAGCGGGCCCGGGCGAAAGACCCGGGCCCGCGCTCGGAGGGTGGCTTTGCCTAGGCCCCGACGGGCTCGGCGGACTCCTTGGTCTCCGGGAAGGAGAAGGTGAGGTCGTCGCCCTCCAGGTTGACCACCACCCGGCCGCCGTTGGCGAGCCGGCCGAACAGGAGCTCGTCGGCCAGGGGCTTCTTGATCCGCTCCTGGATGACCCGCCCCATGGGCCGAGCCCCCATTGTGGGATCGTAGCCCCGCTCGGCCAGCCAGTTGCGGGCGGCCTCGTCCACCTCGATCTCCACACCCTGCTCCGAGAGCTGCTGCTCCAGTTGGCTGACGAATTTGTCCACCACCTGGGCGATGACCTCCCGCGACAGGGACTGGAAGAACACCGTGGCGTCGATTCGGTTCCGGAACTCCGGGGTGAAGGTGCGCTGCACCACCTCCTGGCCCACGCTCGAGGTGGATTCCTCGATGAAGCCCATGGAACTCCGGCTCATGGCCTCCGCCCCCGCATTAGTGGTCATGATCAGCACCACGTTGCGGAAATCGGCCTGGCGCCCGTTGTTGTCGGTGAGCTTGCCGTAGTCCATGACCTGCAGCAGGACATTGAACAGGTCGGGATGGGCCTTCTCGATCTCGTCGAGCAGGACCACCGAGTGGGGATTGCGGTTGACCGCCTCGGTCAGCAGCCCGCCCTGATCGAAGCCCACGTAGCCGGGAGGTGCCCCGATGAGCCGGGAGACGGTGTGAGCCTCCATGTACTCGCTCATGTCGAAACGGATCATCTCCAGGCCCATGGTGGCCGCGAGCTGACGGCTTACCTCGGTCTTGCCGACGCCGGTGGGGCCGGCGAAGAGGAAAGAGCCGATGGGCTTCTCGGGGTCGCGCAGCCCCGATCGGGACAGCTTGATGGCGGTGGCCACCTGGTCGATGGCCTCGTCCTGACCGAACACGGCCAGCTTGAGATCCCGATCCAGGTTGCGCAGGGCCTCCCGATCATCCTTGGA
This sequence comes from Gammaproteobacteria bacterium, assembly GCA_018609925.1. Taxonomy (GTDB): domain Bacteria; phylum Pseudomonadota; class Gammaproteobacteria; order Thiohalorhabdales; family Thiohalorhabdaceae; genus Thiohalorhabdus. The sequence goes on along the minus strand of JAHEOG010000170.1, from coordinate 2,063 downwards.
GACGGTCTTGGGCGGGATGCGCGCCATCTTGGCCAGCACCTTTTCCACGTCCTTGGGCCCGATGGTCTTGCGCTGCTTGGTCTTGGGCCGCAGACGCATGGCCGCTCCCACCTCGTCGATGAGGTCGATGGCCTTGTCCGGCAGGTACCGGCCGTGGAGGTAGCGGTGCGAGAGCTGGGCCGCCTCGTGCAGGGCCGGCTTGGTGTAGCGGACCTGATGGTGCTTCTCGTAGCGGGTCTTGAGCCCTTCCAGGATGGAGATGGTCTCGTCCACCGAAGGCTCCTCCACGTCGATCTTCTGGAAGCGCCGGGACAGGGCCCGGTCCTTCTCGAAGTAGTTGCGGTACTCCTCGTACGTGGTTGAGCCGATGCACTTGAGCTCACCGGAGGCCAGGGCCGGCTTCAGCAGGTTGGAGGCGTCCATGGTACCCCCCGAGGCGGCCCCGGCCCCGATCACCGTGTGGATCTCGTCGATGAACAGGATGGCGTGGGGCTGCTTCTTGAGGGCCTTGAGCACCGCCTTGAGGCGCTCCTCGAAGTCGCCCCGATACTTGGTGCCGGCCAGCAGTGCGCCGATGTCGAGCGCGTAGATCACCGCGTCCTCCAGCAGGGCGGGGACTTCGCCCTCGGTGACCTTGAGGGCCAGGCCCTCGGCGATGGCGGCCTTGCCCAAACCGGGCTCGCCCACGAACAGCGGGTTGTTCTTGCGCCGCCGGCACAGGATCTGGCTGGTGCGGGCGATCTCGGATTCGCGGCCGATCACGGGGTCGATCTTGCCCGCAGTGGCCTTCTCGTTGAGGTTGGTGGCGAAGCGCTCCAGGGGGCTGCCGCTGCGGGACTTTTCCTCCCCCTCCTCGGCCTGGCTCTCCTCCTGCTGCTCCGGTTCGTTGTTCTTGGTCTTGGTGATGCCGTGGCTGATGTAGTTGACCGCGTCCATCCGGGTCAGCCCGGCCTGCTGCAGAAAATAGGCGGCGAAGCTGTCCTTCTCGGAGAAGATCGCCACGAGCACCCGATTGCCGGTCACCTCGCGCAGGCCAGCGCTCTGGGCATGGTGGACGGCCCGTTGGATCACGCGCTGGAAGCCATTGGTGGGCCGGGTCTCAGCGGGATTGCCGCTGCCCGACGGCACCGATTCATCCAGGAACTGGTCGAGCTTGCGCTCCAGCGCCGGGATCTCCACCGCGCAGGCGCGCAGGAGCTCCGCCGCGGAGGGATTCTCCAGGAGCGCGTAGAGGAGATGCTCCACGGTCATGAGCTCGTGACCGCGCTTGTGCGCCTCCTGGAAGGCGCGGTTGAGCGTAAACTCGAGCTCGTCACTGATCATCGCGGTCTATTCCTTTTCCATCGTGCACTGGAGGGGATGCTCGTTGCTGCGGGCGTAGTCCAGGACTTGGTTCACCTTGGTCTCCGCGATATCGAAGGGGTAGATCCCACATATCCCCCTGCCATGGTGATGGACCTGGAGCATGATCCGGGTGGCCGTCTCCCGATCCTTGCCGAAAAACCGCTGCAGGACCTCGACTACGAACTCCATCGGGGTGAAATCGTCATTGAGGAGGATAACCTTGTAAAGGGAGGGAGGCTGGACCTCCACCTCCTCCTCGGGCTCAACGGGATTCTCGGTGAGGGTCGATGGCTCCTCCGTGCTCATCGATCGCTCCGTGCCCCTAATGCCTCTCGGATTGGGCCTCCCATCGCCCGAAGCTGTTTGCTTGGACCACCGGCGCCGGTCAAGATTCCTGCACCCTTGTCGGCTCTCCAAAGGCCTCCTCGGCGAGGCGGAGGAAGTCGGAAACGCTCAGGGTCTCGGCTCGCACCCCGGGGTCGATCCCCGCCCGGGCAATGGTCTCCTCGGGACACAATCCCGCCAAGGCGTTGCGCAAGGTCTTGCGCCGGGTCCCGAAGGCCCTCGTCACCAGGGTGCTGAAGGCCTCCGGATCGGGGGGTCGGGGGCACTCCGGGGCCCGTCGCTGCAGCCGCACCACCGCCGATTCCACCTTTGGTACCGGATAGAATGCACCGGGTGGAACCCGAAATAAAGGGGTCACCTCGGCCGCTACCTGG
>JAHEOG010000169.1 GCA_018609925.1 Gammaproteobacteria bacterium | reverse complement strand
CGGGTCCTCAAGGTCCTCCACCCCCTCTCCCTCGCCGCCCTGCTGGCCACCCTGGTGCTGCTGTTCGGTTTCCAGGGGGAGGCCATCGTGGCTCAACCGGCCGTTATCGCCCTGCTGGCGGTACCCATCCTGATCCAGGTCTACTTCAACTCGGGTCTGTCCTACCTGCTGAATCGGACCCTCGGCGTGGAGCACACCGTGGCGGCGCCGTCCGCGCTGATCGGGGCGAGCAATTTCTTCGAGCTGGCCGTGGCCACCGCCATCAGTTTGTTCGGCTTCGGCTCGGGGGCGGCCCTGGCGACGGTGGTGGGGGTGCTGGTGGAGGTCCCGGTGATGCTGTCGGTGGTGCGCATCGTAAACGGGACCCGAGGGTGGTACGAGGCCGCCACGGTCCCGCAAAGGAGCGGGGCCGAATAGGGGGCTGCGGGGTGCCGGCCCGTGTCGGATGAGCCCTCTCCGGTGATCCGGTGCGGAGCCCGCCATCCCGGAGAAGGCCATCATCGGGATGTAACCCTCCCATCACAATGCTGCAATCCGGTACGGGGATCCTCCTTCGGAAAGGCTACCGGAGGGGACCCCCATGGACCCTAGCGACATGCGTACCGTGTTCATCTCCGACCTGCACCTCGGCTCCCGGGGGGCCCAGTCGGAGCGGCTGTTGGCCTTCCTCAACCGGATCCAACCGGACCATTTGTATCTGGTGGGGGACATCCTCGACTTCTGGCGGCTGCGCTCCGGCTGGTACTGGCCCAGGACCAATAATCGGATCGTGCGGAGGGTGCTCGATCTCGCGGCCGCCGGCACGCGCGTCCGGTTCGTCCCCGGCAACCACGACGAGCTGCTGAGGGATTACACCGGAGCCGAGTGGGCCGGGATCACGGTGGAGCGGGAGGCGATCCACGACTGCGCCGACGGCAAGCGACTGCTCGTCCTGCACGGCGACGAGTTCGACGCCGTTGTCCTGCACAGCCGGTGGGTGGCCCTGCTCGGCGCTCGCGCCTACGAGCTCCTGCTCGTTTTGAACCGCTGGTTCAACTACCTGCGGCGCCGTTCCGGACTCGGCTACTGGTCCCTCTCAACCTTCCTTAAGCACAAGGTCAAAAACGCCACCCGGTTCATCTCGGACTTTGAGCAGGCGGTGGCCCGGGATGCCGGGAAAAGGGGTGTGGATGGAGTGGTTTGTGGCCACATCCACAAGCCCGAGCTCACAACCATCACCGGCCTTGTTTATGCCAACTGCGGGGACTGGGTGGAGAGCTGCAGCGCCCTGGTGGAGGACCGGGCGGGGGAGCTGACCCTCCTCGACGGGGGCCGGTTCCCCGACAGCTGGATTGAGGTTCCCCGGGCCGTGACGGAGGATCTATGCGCGTAGCCCTCCTCTCCGATGCCGCGCGGCCCCAGGTCAACGGGGTCGTAACCACCATCGACTACACCTGCCGCGAGCTTACCGCGATGGGCCACGAGGTGGCCCTGGTCACTCCGGAAGGGGTTCCCACCGTCGGCCTGCCCACCTATCCCGAGATCCGGCTGGCGGTGAGGCCCTTCTCGAAGGTCCGGGAGGTCCTGGATTCCTTCGAGCCCGAGGCCATCCATATCGCCACCGAGGGCCCCGTCGGTCTGGCCGGGCGCCGTTACTGTCGGCGACGGGGGCTACCCTTCACCACCTCCTTCCATACGCGGTTTCCGGAATATGTCCAGCTGCGCGCCACGTGGGTGCCCCTGAGCTGGGGTTATGGCTTCCTGCGCTGGTTCCATCAACCGGCCGCCCGCACCCTCGTTACCAACGACTCCCTGATCGAGGACCTGCGGGGCCATGGCCTTCAGGACCTTGTCCTGTGGCCCCGGGGCGTGGACACCGAGCTCTTCCGGCCACTGGGAGGGAAGCAAGCGGGGGAGCCCGGTTGGGCGCCACGGCCCCGCTTCATCTATGTGGGCCGGGTGTCCGTCGAGAAGAACTTGGAGGCCTTCCTGGGGCTGGACCTTCCCGGGAGCAAGATCGTGGTGGGCGACGGGCCGGCGCTTCCCGCCCTGCAGGCCCGATACCCAGAGGTCTACTTCGCCGGCCGCCGGGTGGGCGAGGCTTTGGTCCGGTACATGGCGGGAGGCGATGTCTTCGTGTTCCCGAGCCGGACGGACACACTCGGACTCGTGCTGTTCGAGGCCCTGGCTTGCGGGCTACCCATCGCCGCCTATCCGGAACCGGGTCCGCGCAACGTGGTTCGGCCCGGGGTTACCGGGTTCCTGGACGAGGACCTGGAGGCAGCGGCGACCCAGGCCCTGGATCTTGATCGGGCCGATTGCCGACGGCAAGCCCTACGTTACTCGTGGCGGGAGGCCACCGAAGCCTTCGCCGGGAACCTCGAGCCGGTCCGTTCGCAGCCGGCCAGCAGAGAGCCGGCATCCATCCGCTCGCCAAAACCCGCCTCCTAATGGAGGCGCCCGGGTCTACGATGAGCGAGAGCGCACCGCAACATCCCACGTGGGAGGCCGCCGAAGGCCTCCGGAGAGCGGTGGCCGGCGCCCGGGGGATAATCCTCGAGCCTGGTCCCGACCCCCTCGAGCCACGCCGGGAATCGCAAGGGAAGCCAATTGCCAGCAGGGGCCGCCGGTGGCTTCGCCTTTCGGGGATGCGCTTGAGACCATCGGCCGAGACTCCGGCCCGGGGCCCTTCCGCGGGATAAAGGGGCTCGCCCCAAGAAAAGGGGGACACTTCGACTGGCCCCCGGCATTCCGGCTCATCCCTTCGGATGGCCGGAATGACGGACCTTTTCCGCCAATGGACTCGTCATTCCCGGCTTGGGCGGGAATCTCCCTGCGGAGCCCAATTCCGGGAGACCGTTTCGCTCCCCGCGATGACGGGCCGGTTTCGGATCGCATCGAGGCGCCCATAGGGGGGCGGGGGAAGGGGGTGGACCCGCTGATCCCCGGCAAGTCCGTCCTTGAACGAAAGCTTCGATTGCGCCAGGCACCGGCGATTCAGGACGATAGCGGAGGCGGTTGGGTCCTCTCCAATCTGCCCTCTCCCCGCTGTCGTGGCTCCGGGGGGCTTTTTTTGTATGCCAATGTGGGGCACGATCCCAGACAGTCCCGAGCTCTCCCGTGCCTCCTTAACGGGGGATTAACCCCAAGCCCCGGGGAGCTGTATGTCCCGGGACCCCAATGGCTGGAACCCCTGTTGCGAAAGGGATACCCCCAAGCCGAGAAGGCCCCGCCGGACCCCCTGGCGGACAAGCCCGAGGACTGCTTCTGTCCCTACTGCGCCGGTGAGCTGCCACCGGACTGGGCCATCTGCCTCTGTCCCCGCTGCGCCCGCCGTATCTGCGACCAGGGGGTCTACGGCACCGATTAGGTGCTCGCCTCGTTATGGGCGGTCCGCGACCGCTACGCCGCCGGGAGCCATGGCCGGAGATCGATGAGCAGGACAGCCCCCAGCCCGGCCCGGAACGGGCCGATTGGCTCCGGGCCGAGGAGGCGATCGGAAGCGCGGCTCAAGCTCCTAACCGACTAGTAGGCCCCTACGCCATGTAGGTCGCCATGGGCCGTGGAGGGTATCTCCAGGCACCGGCCCATGTCCGGGGGCTCCTCCTCCGCCATCCCGGCGATCCCTCGGCCGGCAAGGTCTGCCTCCCGCAGCGGAACAAGCGCACGGAATAGGCCGGAGGCTCGTACCGTGCGGTCTCGGCGCCGGCTCGGATCGGGTGGGAGGGCGCAGACTGGACACCGTAGGGAAAGAACCCACTCTGGGAGGGTCCAATTTTATGGGGCGCTTCTTGAATTCGTGTGGGTAGCCTTTCCTGACCAGCCAGCCTTGGGAACCTTGAATGCGTGATACGGACCTCTACGCCCGAATCCTGAATATTCAAGCCCCGTGGGGCGTTCAGGATGTGGAGCTGGATCAGTCTG
>JAHEOG010000168.1 GCA_018609925.1 Gammaproteobacteria bacterium | reverse complement strand
GCGCACGACCCTCCTCGATCCGGAGGAGGAATCGGCCATGGACCACATCGCCCTGGCGCGCTGGGCGGACCGCCTTTTGATCGCCCCGGCTTCGGCGGACACCCTGGCGAGGTTGGTCCAGGGTCGGGCGGACGATCTCTTGGGCGCGATCTACCTCGCCACCGAGGCCCCGACCCTGACCGCGCCCGCTATGAACCACCGGATGTGGGCCCACCCGGCCACCCGGCGCAACGTACGTCAGGTCGCCGACGACGGGGTCACCGTCATTGGTCCGGGCGAAGGCGATCAGGCCTGCGGCGAGGAGGGACCGGGCCGCCTGGCCGAGCCCGAGGCGATCGTCGAGGCGGTGCGCCGCCACCTGGCACCCAAGCCCTGGGCCGGGGCCAGGGTCCTGGTGACCGCCGGGCCCACGCGGGAGGCCATCGACCCGGTGCGCTTCGTTAGCAGTCGCTCCAGCGGGCGCATGGGCTTCGCCCTCGCGGAGGCGGCCGCTGAGCTGGGCGCCGAAGTGACCCTGGTAACCGGGCCCACTGCGCTGGCCGATCCGGAAGGGGTGACAACGATCCGTGTCGAGTCCGCCGAGGAGATGGCCGAGGCGGTGCGCCCTCGGGCGGGGACGGCGGACCTGTTCGCGGCCGCGGCGGCGGTGAGCGATCACCGACCCGCTCGGAAAGGCACCGCCAAGCGCAAGGGCAAGGCAGGCTACTCCCTGGAGCTGGTCCCCAATCCGGACCTGGTGGCCGAGGTGGCGACCCTGGAGCCGCGACCCATGGTGCTCGCCTTCGCCGCCGAGACGGAGGACGCCGTCGCCAACGCGCGCGCCAAGCGCGAGGCCAAGGGGGCCGACTGGATCGCGGTGAACGACCTCACCGATGCCACGTCCGGATCCGAGGTCGACACCAACCGGCTCACCCTTATCGGCCCCGATGCCGAGACCGACCTGCCCTTCGGCACCAAGCGGGAAGTGGCCCGAACCCTGCTGACCACCCTGGCGGCGCGGCGTACCGGTCCTCGGGAGCCCGAGACCGGCTAGGGCGGTGCCGCCCCCCAATTCGCATCCCGAGGGAGGGCCCATGCCCCAGCAGCCCCTGGAGATACCGGTATTGCACCTGGCCCACGGTGCGGACCTGCCGTTGCCCGCATACGCCTCGGAACAGGCCAGCGGCATGGACCTGCTGGCGGCCATCGACGGCGCCCTGGAGCTCGGTCCCGGAGAGCGCCGGGCCGTCCCCACCGGGCTGGCGCTGGCCCTGCCCCCCGGCTACGAGGGCCAGGTCCGCCCCCGGTCGGGGCTGGCCGCGAAGGATGGCATTACGGTGCTCAACGCCCCGGGCACCATCGACGCCGACTACCGAGGCGAGGTGAAGGCGCTGCTGATCAACCTGGGCGAGCAGCGGGTGACCCTGGAGCGCGGGGATCGCATCGCCCAGCTCGTGATCGCCCCGGTCTGCCGGGCGCATTGGAAGGAGAGCGAGGAGCTGGAGGATTCCCCCCGGGGGGCGGGGGGCTTCGGCTCCACGGGGATCTCGAGCGGGACCTGAGAGCCCCTGACTGGAAGATCCAGGCCCACTCAGGAGCGGGGCAGGTTGACCCCGGGCTCCCCATGTACTTGCCCGCGCGACTAGAGCCCGCCAGCGCGGGCCTGGAGGGCGTCAGCCCGGGCCTCGGGCGAACCTTCGCCCGCATCAAGATAGGTTCGAGACCCTTCGCGTGTTCCCAATTAACAGCCGATCGCGCGGTTAGCCCCGCAAGGCCGGTCAGGAGCGGGGCAGGGTGACTCCGGCCTGCCCCATGTACTTCCCGGCGCGATCGGCGTAGGAGGTCTCGCAGGGCTCGTCCGATTCCAGGAACAGGACTTGGGCCACTCCCTCGTTGGCGTAGATCTTCGCCGGTAGGGGGGTGGTGTTGGAGAACTCCAGGGTGATGTGGCCCTCCCACTCCGGTTCCAGGGGGGTCACGTTAACGATGATGCCGCAGCGGGCGTAGGTGGACTTGCCGATGCAGACGGTGAGGACATCGCGCGGGATGCGGAAGTACTCCAGGGTCCGCGCCAGGGCGAAACTGTTGGGAGGAATGACGCAGTACTCGCCCTGGAGATCGACGAAGCTGTCCTCGCTGAAGGCCTTGGGATCCACCAACGCGTTGCGGACATTGGTGAAGACCTTGAACTCGTCGGCGACGCGGATATCGTAGCCGTAGCTGGACAATCCGTAGGAGATCAGCTTCCCCCCGGCCTCGTCCTCCTTCACCTGGCCATCCACGAACGGCTCGATCATCCCGTGCTCGGTAGCCTGACGGCGGATCCAGCGGTCGGATTTGATCGCCATGGCGCCCTCGCCCTTGCGGTGGGGGATCGGAAACAGCACCGGCCGTGCCGGCCGGAGCCATTCTAGCAGGGCGAAGGCCCGCTGCCCCCTGGCTCCTTCAGGGAGCCGGGGCGGCAGTTGCCGGACGGGTTTTCGGCGGACCCTAGTCGGCCTGGATGGAGATGTTGGGGAACTGCTGGCTCTGGTCCTGGCCGCGCTTGGCGATCTCCACCGTCATGGCGCTGGCAACGGCCAGGTAGGTCTCGGCCTGGCGGGAGTCCGGATCAGCCACAACGGTGGGATGGCCGCTATCGGACTGCTCCCGGATGCTGGGGTCGAGGGGGATCGAGCCCAGCAGGGGCACGTCGTAGTCGGCGGCGAACTTCTCGCCTCCACCCTCCGAGAAGACACCCGTCTCGTGGCCGCACTCGGGACATATGAAGTGCGCCATGTTCTCCACGATGCCCAGGGTGGGTACCCCCACCTTCTGGAACATCTGGTAGCCGCGCCGGGCGTCCAGCAACGCGATTTCCTGGGGCGTCGATACCACCACCGATCCGGTGAGCGGAACCTTCTGGGACAGGGTGAGCTGGGTGTCACCGGTTCCCGGCGGCATGTCGACGATCAGGTAGTCCAGCTCGCCCCAGTTGGTATCCCCGAGGAGCTGCTCCAGGGCCTGGATGACCATGGGGCCACGCCAGACCATGGGGGTCTCCTCGTCGATCAAGAAACCGATGGACATGGCCCGGACCCCGAAGGCCTCCTTGGGCTCCAGTGTCTTGCCGTCCTGGGAGCTCGGCTTGCCGGAGATCCCCAGCATGCGGGGGATGGAGGGCCCGTAGATGTCGGCGTCGAGTATGCCCACCTCGGCCCCGCAGCGGGCCAGTCCCAGGGCCAAGTTCACGGCGACAGTGGACTTGCCCACCCCGCCCTTGCCGGAAGCGACGGCGACGACGTTCTTGACCCCCTCCATGAGCTGGACGCCCTGCTGGACCTGGTGGGCCTGGATCCGGGCCTCGGCGTGCATTTCCACCTCGGTGACCCCGTCGACCCCGGTGGCGGCCTCTCGACAGCGCTCGGCCACCGCTTCGCGGGAGGGGCAAAGCGGGGTGTCCGGGCCGAAGGTGAACCGCACCTGGCCATTATTCACGGAGAGGTCGTGGATGAAGCCCAGCGTAACCACGTCGGCCCCGAAGTCGGGATCCTCGACGCCCGCCAGTGCCTCGCGAACGGCCTCCTCTGTCGCTTCCGCCATGGCCTAGCACTCCTTGGCTTGCAGGGAAGCCCGGGGCCCACGGCCGCTCCCTGGAGGGATCGGCGGGGAACCGGGCCGCTGGGGGGATAGTTTTTTTATGATACTATCTCTAACCCGTTCAGAAAACGGCCACACCCGTCACGCCGGCTCCCCAGAGGGGTGCCGAGCGGGTGCCAAGGGACGATCCGGCCATGAGCCACTACCTGGCGATCCTGGTCAGTGCGGTCCTGGTCAACAACTTCGTGCTGGTCAATTTCCTGGGGCTGTGCCCGTTCATGGGCACTTACCAGCGCCTGGACACGGCCGTCGGCATGGGCCTGGCCACGGCCTTCGTCCTGACCCTGGCGGCGATGGCCTGCTGGACCATCGAGCATCTGCTGCTGGAGCCGTTGGGCCTGGGCTACCTGCGGACCCTGGCCTTCATCCTGTTGATCGCCGCCCTGGTTCAGCTCGTGGAGATGGCGATGCGGCGCATCGCCCCCCTGCGGCACCAGGTGCTGGGCATCTTCCTACCCCTGATCACGAGCAACTGCGCCGTGCTGGGGTCGCCCTGCTCAATCAGCGCCAGGGCCATACCTTCCTGGAGAGCGCCGTCTACGGGGTGGCGCGGCCGCCGGCTTCGCCTTGGTGCTGGTCCTGTTCTCGGGGCTCCGTGAGCGCATCGATCTGGCCGACGTCCCGAGCCCCTTCCGGGGGATACCCATCGCGCTGATCACTGCCGGACTCATGTCGCTGGGCTTGCTGATGGCACTGCGCAACGCGATTGACAGCCGGATTGCGGGGCGGAAACCCCCGCCAGGTCCGAAAACCGGGGAGCGCTCGCTGCGCACCCAGAGCCCCTGAAATTCGCGCCCGGAGGAAGCGAATCCGTTAGGCCTCCGCCCAGGCCAATGCCGAGCCCAGGTCCGCCCCCAGGATGCGGGCCGCCGAAGCCTCCCGGGCGGCCACCTCCACGCGGTCCAGGCTGTTCCGATACCAGAACGGCTCCCCCACGGCCACCTCGCCGAAGGTCCGGGCGAAGGCCAGCTCGCGATCGGCGATGCGAAGGCGCCGCTGCTCGGGCTCAGCGGGGACGGGCAGGCCGGTAAAGAGGTTGCCGTAGTGATCCACGTAGATCACCTGGGCCCGCTCCGGAGTTGCCCGAACGGGATCGGGAACCTGCTCACCAAGGACCAGGCGATCCCCCCGTAGGAGCTCGGCCCCCACCGGGGCGAAGAGGTCCCGGCCGTGGAAGGTGGCCGAGGCAATCTCATCGAGCGGCTCCAACCGGTAACAGGCGACCTCCCCTTCCGCTTCGATAAGCGGGCCGAACAGGCCGTTGTCGGGCCCCACCAGCCACAGCCCCGCCACCGAAACGGCCAGCGTGTCGCGCTCGGTGCCCACCCCGGGATCCACTACTCCGACCACCACCGTGCCCCGGTCCAGGAAAGGAAACAGGGCCTCCAGCAGCAGGCCGGCCAGACCCGGGGAAAAGGCGGGGGCATAGTGATGGAGATCGATGATGGCAGCGCCCGGGGCCCGGGCCTGGATGGCCGCGTGCATCTGGCCGACGTAGGGGTCAGT
>JAHEOG010000167.1 GCA_018609925.1 Gammaproteobacteria bacterium | reverse complement strand
TGGCCGCCAGGGTCCTGGTCCAGGGACCGTCCCGCTTGGGCCTGGGGGGCTGGGCCGCCCCCCCGGGGATCGCGTGGTCCGTGGACACCCTGGGGGCTCTGTTCCTCGGGGTCACGGCCGCCGTTTTCGCCCTGGTGTCCCTCTACGCCCTGACCTTTTGGCGTTCTGCGGTCGGCCGGGAGAGTGCCGAGCGAGCCTTCTGGCCCTTGTGGTGGCTCCTCTGGGCCGGGATGAACGCCCTGTTCGTCACCGGGGACGCCTTCAACGCCTACGTCGCCCTGGAGCTTATCGGACTCGCGGCTGTGGCCCTTGTGGCGGGGGTCGACGAGCTCCCGGCCCTGCGCGCCGCCCTGCGCTACCTGCTGGTCAGTCTGGCCGGATCCCTGGCCTACCTGGCCGGGGTAGCCCTGCTCTACGGCGGCTACGGGGTCCTGGACCTGGGCGTGCTCGCCGAAGCGGTCACCGACAGCACCAGCACCTACGCCTCCCTGGCCCTCATCACCTCGGGGCTGCTGCTGAAGCTCGCCCTCTTCCCCCTGCACTTCTGGCTGCCCGCCGCCCATAGCCAGGCGGCCGCCCCGGTGAGCGCCGTCCTCTCAGCGCTGGTGACCAAGGCGGCGCTGTTCCTGCTGCTTCGGTTCTGGCTGGAGGTATTCGCCGCCCTTTCCCTGGGCTGGGCAGCGGGACTGGTGGGCCTGCTGGGGGCCGCCGCGGTGATCTGGGGCTCCTTCCAGGCCCTGGCTGCTCCCCGGCTCAAGCTGTTGGTGGCCTATTCCACGGTGGCCCAGGTGGGCTACCTCTGCCTGTGCTTCCCCCTGCTCGTGGCTACCCCCGGGGCGGAGCTCGGGCGTGCCGCCCTCCTTACCCTGGTCGTCGCCCATGCCCTGGCCAAGTCGGCCGCCTTCCTGACCGCCGGAACCTACCTCCGTGCCGGAGGCACCGATCGGGTCACCGACCTCGGCCCCGCCCTGCGCGCCCTGCCGATCACCACCGCCGCCCTGGCCCTGGCCGGGATCAGCCTGATCGGCTTGCCACCCACGGGGGGCTTCGTGGGCAAGTGGCTCCTCCTGCGCGGGGTCTTCGAGGCCGGCCACTGGCCCCTGGGCGTGGTGGTCCTGGCGGGCTCGCTGCTTACGCTGGCCTACATCTTCCGGGTGCTGGTGCAGGCCTTCCAGGAAGACCCCCAGCCCGCATCGGCGGCAAGCCAAGGGCCGGTACGGGACCCCGGCTGGGGCATGCAGGTACCGGCCCTCTTGCTCTCTCTGGGTGCCCTGGGGCTGGGCTTTCTGGCTCCCTACCTGGCGCCCCTGGCGAGCGTGGGATTCGGGGGGCCAACGTGACCACTGTGGACTGGTTCCCCTTAGCGGCAGTAACAGCGGCGCTCGGCCCGGGCCTGGTCATCGCCTTCCTGGGTGAGGACCGCCATCGGCTGCGAACGGCCTTAAACCTGGCTGCCGCCGGGGTCCAGATGGCGGTGGTCGTGGTCCTGATCCACCTGGTGGCCGGGGGGGAAACTGCCCAGACCCGGATCCCCTTCATCGCGGGCCAGGAGATCCTGCTGCAGAGCGACGCCCTGTCGCTCCTGTTGGCTGGCCTTTCGGCCTCCCTTTGGCTGCTCACCACGGTCTACGCGGTGGGCTACCTGGAGGACGAGCCCCACCGCAGCCGCTTCTTCGGCTTCTTCAGCCTGTGCGTTAGCGCCACCCTGGGCGTGGCGCTGGCCGGCAACCTGTTCACCTTTTTCGTTTTCTACGAGCTGTTGACCCTGGCCACCTATCCCCTTGTGGTCCACCGCGGAGACGCCGAGTCCGTCAAGGCGGGCCAGGTCTATCTGGGGTACACCGCCTGCGGGGGTTTGGCGCTTCTGGGGGGGATGGTCTGGCTGCAGAGTTTGGCCGGGCCCGTGGAGTTCGCCCCCGGGGGCGCCCTGGACCGCAACGTCGCCTCGCCGGCGGTGCTGGCGGGGATATTCTGGCTGCTGATCGCGGGCATGGGGGTGAAGGCGGCCCTGTTCCCCCTGCACGGGTGGCTGCCCATCGCCATGGTGGCCCCGGCGCCGGTCAGCGCCCTTTTGCATGCAGTGGCTGTGGTGAAGGCCGGGGCCTTTGGCATCGTGCGGGTCATCCACAACATCTTCGGCCCCGAGCTGACGGTGGCTCTGGGCCTGGGCCGGCCCCTGGCCCTGCTGGCCGGCTTCACCATCATCTACGGCTCGGTACACGCCCTGTTCCAGGACCACCTCAAGCGCCGCCTGGCCTATTCCACGGTGAGCCAGGTGGCCTACATCACCCTGGGGGTCGCCCTCGGCGGCAGCCTGGCGGCCATCGGAGGCCTGATCCACATCGTCCACCAGGGGCTGATGAAGATCACTCTGTTCTTCTGCGCCGGCGCCTTCGCCCATCGCGTGGGCATCCATCGGATTTCGGAGATGGCGGGGATCGGCCGATCCATGCCCGGGACCATGGCGGCCTTCACCGTCGGCGCCCTCGGCATGATCGGGGCGCCTCCGGTGGCCGGGTTCGTCACCAAGTGGCACCTCGGCATCGGGGGCCTGCAAACCGGTGAGGGATGGGTCATCCCGGTGCTGGTGGCGAGCGGGCTGCTCAACGCCTGGTACTTCCTGCCCATCGTCTACGCCGGCTGGTTCCTGGAGCCGGCTCGGGCCAACGAGCCCTCCGGGGAGGCCGTCTCCCACAGCCACCTCCCCCCCTGGACCCTCCTGGCACCCCCGTTGATCACCGCGGGCCTGGCCCTGGGCCTGGGCGTGCTGGCCAGTGTGCCCTATGGGGTGCTGGACTGGGCCCAGCGCATCGTCTTGGCGGAGTACCTGGCATGGGCCCCCTGATCCCCCTCCCGGGACCCTGGCCGGACCTACTGCTGGCGCTGACGGTGATCGCGCCACTGGCCGGGCTTGGGCTATTGGCGGTGCCCCGGGCGCCCGGATGGGTGGTCGCGCTGCTGCCCCTGTTCGCCCTGCCGGCCCTGTCGACGGCCCTGGCGGTGCCCTCCGAGACGACGGTGGAATGGCCCTGGCTCCTGACGGGACTCCGCCTGATACTGGACAGCACCGGCCGGGTCTTCCTGCTGACCGCCGCCGTTCTTTGGTTGACCGCCGGGGGCTTCGCCGGGGCGTATCTGGGCCCGAATAACGGAGCCTCCCGCTTCGCCGGCTTCTACTTGGCAGCGATGACGGGGAATT
>JAHEOG010000166.1 GCA_018609925.1 Gammaproteobacteria bacterium | reverse complement strand
CCAGGCTTCAGTGCCGCTCAGGACCAGGTGGCTGCGCATCATCAGGAACAGGATGATGGTGGCCAGGGTGAGCGCCCCCATGATGGGGGCGGCGACCGAGAAGTTGACGACGGCGGCGCCGGCGATGAGCACCCCGGTGGGGATGCAGACCAGAAGGTCGAAGACGTTGCTGCCCAGGACGTTGGCGAGGCCCGTTACGGCCCTGCCGTGGCGGGCGGACTGCACCGAGACGAAGGTGTCGGGTACCGAGGTGGCCGCGGCCACCACCGTGATCCCCCAGAAGAAGCTGGGCGTCTCCAGGATCTCCCCGAACTGGATCGCAGCCCGGACCAGCCCCTCCACGCCCACCAGGATGATGCCCAGAGAAAGCAGCAGGATCAGCCACTGCCGGACCGGGCGGACCTCGGAGGGCCCAACCTCCGGCTCGTATTCCATGCTGTCCTGGTACTGCAACACGATGTAGAGCCCGTACAGGGCGAGTGGGATCAGGGCCAGACCGCGGGTGAGCTCTCCCCGGATGACGCCATCGTCGCCCGGTACGGGGACGTAGAGGGCGGCGAAGGCGAAGGTGAGCAGCAGCACCGCCACCGAGATCAGGTAGAACTGAGCCTCCTTGTAGACCAGGTCGCGGTTGGCGGGCAGCTGCTCCCGGACCACCAGGGCCGCTAGGCCCGGGATGACCAGGATGTTGAACATGGCGGAGCCGAGGATGGCTGCCACGCCCAGCTCAAACTCGCCATGGAGGGAAGCGGAGACCACCACCGTGGCCAGCTCGGGGAAGCTCGAGCCCACCGCCACGACCACCGCCCCCTGCACGATCTCGGGGAGGCCATAGTAGACGGACAGCCGCTCGCTGGACGACTCCAGGAGGTAGCTGCCGTGCCAGATCAGTGCGGTGCCGGCGAGGGCCGCCAGGGACCACCAGAGAAGGGAGATCGCCACGGAAGGTTCCTTTCCGGGATGGGGCAAGTGTCCGGAAGGGAAGCAGAGTTGGCCCCGCCCGTCCATGGGGCGGAGACCCATGCGCCCCCTGCTCCGAGGAATCCTCCTCCGCCATAGGCCAAGGACCCCGTAAGGAAGCCCAATACCGCCCAGCGCGTCCTGTTCCTCTGCACCGGAAACGCCTGCCGGTCCCAGATGGCCGAGGGCTGGTGCCGACACCTGGCCTCAAAGGGCTTGGCGTTCGCTCCGCCGGCATCGAGGCCCACGGGCAGACCCCCGTGCTGTCGCGGTAATGGCTGAGTCCGGGGTGGATATCGCCGGCCAGGAGTCCACCCGACTCACCGCGTACCTGATGGAGTGGGCGGATCTCGTGGTAACCGTCTGCGGCCACGCCGACGAGCACCGCCCGGGGGCGGATCCGCCCCAGGCTAAGGTTCGGAGCGCGGAGGAAGGGGCCGGCTTCCGGGCCGCCCGGGACGAGATCCGGGACCGTGTGGCGGCACTGGTGGAGCGGCTGGAGGGGTAGGCGAGGGCCTAGGCTCTCGGGAACCCCGGCAAGAAGCCCACGCAAAAGGGCCCGAGGCGATGGCCTCGGGCCCTTGCCGATGGATGGTGCGCGGGGCCGGAGTCGAACCGGCACGGGCGTAATGCCCACTAGCCCCTCAAGCTAGCGCGTCTACCGATTCCGCCACCCGCGCAACGTGTCGTCAATCTAAGCAACTGCGGGGCGCGCTGGAGAGCGGGCACCCGCGCAACGTGTCGTCAATCTAAAGGATTCGCGGGCGGCGCGTAAGCGTCGACCCGCGCTCAGTAACGTCGATCTAATTGTCTGCGGGGCGCGCTTTAGGAGGCGCCCGCGTTTGGGCTTGCCGGGAAACCTCCACTCTACCCCACCTGGGCAGGGGATGTCCCGGGGCTGGGAATGGGGCGGTCGGCGGGATTCGAACCCGCGACTACCGGAGCCACAATCCGGGGCTCTGGCCTCTGAGCTACGACCGCCGCCGAAGAGGCCGGCGAATGAAGCCCCGAGGCCTACCGGCCCCGGGGACCGCCATCTGGTGCCGGAGGAGGGATTTGAACCCCCGACCTACGCATTACGAGTGCGTTGCTCTGCCCCTGAGCTACTCCGGCCGGGCGCTGGCTTGGTGCCGGGGGAGGGACTCGAACCCCCGCCCATCTCCTTACAAGGGAGCCGCTCTACCGTCTGAGCTACCCCGGCCGAGGCCGGATGGATGGTCGGGGTGGGCGGATTCGAACCACCGACTCCCGCGTCCCGAACGCGGTGCTCTGGCCAGGCTGAGCTACACCCCGATGAAGCGACCGGCCCGCGGGCCGGATTCCCAATGCGGCGCCCGGAGCCTCGGGCCGGGGCCTGGGTGTTTGGAGCGGGCGACCGGACTCGAACCGGCGACATCCACCTTGGCAAGGTGGTGCTCTACCAACTGAGCTACGCCCGCCTGGTTGGGTGAGGTCCGGCCGCCTGACCGGACCCGGTAGCTGGTGGAGCCGGCGGGAGTCGAACCCGCGACCTCGTGAATGCCATTCACGCGCTCTCCCAGCTGAGCTACGGCCCCATTTGGTGCTCGGGGCAGGACTCGAACCTGCGACCTACGGCGTGTAAGGCCGTCGCTCTGACCGGCTGAGCTACCCGAGCCGGCAACCGATCTCTTTTTGGCGCCCCCAGGGGGACTCGAACCCCCGTTTCCGCCTTGAGAGGGCGGTGTCCTGGACCACTAGACGATGGGGGCGGGGCACTTCATACAGAAATGGAGCGGGAGACCGGACTCGAACCGGCGACTTCCACCTTGGGAGGGTGGGGCTCTACCAGCTGAGCTACTCCCGCTTGGAGCGTATTCGGCTTTCCCGGTGAGTCGGACCGGCCTCCCGGGACCGCGCCCGGCGTTCCGCCTCAAATGGTGCGCGGGGTGGGACTTGAACCCACACGGCCTCGCGGCCACTAGATCCTGAATCTAGCGCGTCTACCGAATTCCGCCACCCGCGCAAGGTTTCGTCAATCTAAACAAATGCGGGGCGCGCGTTAGCGGGCACCCGCGCTCAGTTACGCCGATTTAATTTTTTGCGGGCGGCGCGTTGGCGTCGACCCGCGCAAAGTCACGTCGTTCTAATCGACCGCGGGGCGCGCGGCAGCGGGCAGGCACCCCGCAAATTTTCGTCAAACTAATTGGCTGCGAGGTGCGCATCACCGGGTATCGGTTCCGAAGGTCCCGATGGCCCTTGGGCGATCAGCCGACCCCTGGCACACTGGTTTCCAGCCCCTCACAGCGACGGATAAGGATAACCGGAAGAGGGGGGTTCCCTGCAACCCTTGCGCGGCGGAAAAGGGGGGCTGCTGCCTAACGTGGGGAGGCGTCCGTGGCCGAGGAAGATTCCAAACCTGGATCGGCGCCCTTCAAGGCGTTCGCCCATCCCATGGGGGCCGGTCTAACCCTTAGTGTCCGCGGCCGGAGCTCGACCCTGACCATCGAGACCCCCGACGGGGCCGCCTATCCGCCCTTTCAGAACTATCACCAGCACGAGATGACCGTCGAGGATCTCCGCCGCTTCGTTCGCGGGAGCGGGCTGGACTGGCATCAGAAGACAGGCGCCACCGGGCGCATGGAGCTGGTGGCCGCGGACAACGGCTTCCGGCTGCGTCTGGACCCAACCCTGGGGGCCCAGCTCGACCGGGATACCCTG
>JAHEOG010000165.1 GCA_018609925.1 Gammaproteobacteria bacterium | reverse complement strand
GTGGAGCGCTGGTCGCCGGCCCTGTTCTGGGCGGGGATCGCGGCACTGGCCGGTTTGGTCGGCTATACCCTCCTAGGCAGTAGTCAGTAGTCAGTTGGCAGTTGGCAGTTGGCAGTAATCAGTCGTCAGTCGCCAGTCGTCAGTCGTCAGAAAAAGGCCAGACCAGGCGCCCCGGGTTTTGCCGCTTTTGCCTTTTCTGCCAACTGCCGACTGCCGACTGCGGACTACTTGCTGACGACTGCCGGCTGCCAACTGCCAACTGCCAACTGCCAACTGCAGACTGCCTACTGCTGTTTGCGCTAGGCTGGCCCCAAGCCTTCCCGGAGCGCTCCGTGGCCGTGCCCGACAGCCTGCGCAACACCATCGCCCTGGTACTGGTAACCGCCCTCCTTGCGGGGTGCGGTCCCTCGCGGACCCCTAGCCCCACCGGGCCTACTCCCACCTTCTACCACGTCCGTCCCGGGGACACCCTCTTCAGCATCGGCCAGCGCTTCGGGGTCGATCCGGACAACCTCCAGCGCTGGAACGGGATCGAGGATCCGGCCGACCTGAAAGTGGGCAGCAAGCTCCGCCTGCGCCCGGTCCGGGTCAAGAACGGCCCGCAGGCTGCCAAGGCCGAGAAGGCCGCCACTGGGCAAGGCTCGTCCTCGGTTTCGCTGCAGGGTGGACCGGAGGACTGGCAGTGGCCCGCAGGGGGCCGGATCCTGAACGGGTTCTCCAAGGGCGATCAGCGCAACGGCATCGACATCGCGGCACAAGGGGGAAGTCCGGTCCGAGCGGCTGCCGATGGGGAGGTCGTCTACAGCGGGGACGGCTTGCGGGGCTACGGCAACCTGGTGATCCTGCGTCACAAGGGGGAGTTCATCACCACCTACGCCTACAACCGGGAGATCCTGGTCGGGGAGGGCGAGCGCGTCCAGGCGGGTCAGGAGATCGCCCGGGCCGGCCAGACCGGCAACGCCAGCGAGCCTTCCCTGCACTTCGAGGTCCGCCACCGCACCGAGCCCATCGATCCGCTGCGGGTTTTGCCCAAGCGATAGGAAGGAGTCGGCAGTAGTCAGTAGGCAGTGGTCAGTAGGCAGTTGGCAGTCGGCAGATCGCAGTAATCAGTCGCCAGGCGGCAGACGGCAGAAAACAAGAAAAGGGGGAAAGGATGCCTCTAGAGGACTTGGAGGTCTGGAAACGTGGTGTCCGTTTGAGTGCGGGGATCTACAAGGAGCTAGCGGGACTGCAGGACTACGGATTTAGGGATCAGGTAACCCGCTCCGGGTTATCCATTCCCTCGAATATCGCCGAGGGGATGGAGAGGAGCTCCGTGCGAGATCGGAACCGCTTTTTGGGGTTTGCCCGGGGGTCTTGTGGCGAGCTCAGAACCCAGCTCTACATCGGTATTGAGATTGGATATATCGCCAAACGAACTGGTATTCCATGGATACAGGAAACCAGGGAGCTGAGCGCCATGCTTGTTGGCCTTTCGCAAAGCCGGTAAAGGGAAAGCGAGTTAATCGATTAACTAAGCACTTCCGATTGCGGACTGTCGGTTGGGAACTGCCAACTGCCAACTGCCAACTGCCAACTGCCGACTGGCTACAAAATCTTCCGAAGATCCTCGGCCAGGGCCTCCGGCGAGTCCCCGCTCGTCCCGGCCAGCCGGCCCACCAGCCGGGCCCGGCCGTCGGGGCCGAAGACGAAAAGCTGCGAGGAGTGGTTCACCCCGTAGTCGGTGTCGTCGGGTCCGTCCTTCTGCAGCTCGGCGTGGACGTGGTAGCGCTCCATTAAGGCGTCGAGCTCCTGGCCGGTGGTGCGCAGGGCGATGAGCTGGGGCATCTCGAACTTGGCGACGTACTCCCGCAGTCGGTCGCGGGTGTCGCGCTGGGGATCCACGGTGACGAAAACGACGGCGACCTGCTCGGCCAGGTTGTCCGGCAGCTGGGCCAGGGCCGTGCGGGTCCGGGCCAGGGTGGTGGGGCAGGCGTCCGGGCAGTTGGTGAAGCCGAAGAACAGCAGAACCGCCCGGCCCCGGAAGTCGTCGGCAGTGCGCAGCTCGCCCTCGGCGTCCTTGACGCCCAGCTCCAGCTCGGCCATCCGCCCGCTGACGTCGGCGAGGTTGTAGTCGGCCTCCTCGGGGCCGGAGCACCCGGCCAGGAAGGCGAGGCCCGTCAGGATCGCGACGATCGTGCGCAAGGCTCCCTCCCTCGGAGCTCAGGGGCCGTCGGCGTAGGGGGGACGCACCGCTAGCGCGGCTTCGATCGAGGTTCCGTCGGCGAAGTGCAGGGTACAGGTCAGCTCCGAGCCCACCTCGGGCGGAGCGGTGGGCTCGGTTAGCATCAAATGCAAGCCGCCGGGTGCGAATACCGCCGTTCCGCCGGCGTTGATGGCCACCTGTTCCACGTGGCGCATCCGCGAGGTTCCCCCCTGCTCGACGGACTCGTGGAGGGTGGTCTCGGCGAAGCCGGGGCAGCGAGCCCCGGTGAGGACCCGCTCGCTATCGGTCGGGTTGGTCAGCCGGAAGTAGCCGGCCGAGGGACCCCCGGGCATGAGCCGGACCCAGCCGTCCTCTACCTGGACTTCGGCGGACTCGGCCGGGGCCGCGAGAAGCAGGGCCAGGACCAGCGGGGTCCAACGAAGCATGCTTGTGAGAAATATCCCCAAAGCCCAGCTTTTCCTTTCGGCAGATTTTTGTTCCCTTCCTGCTGCCAACTGCCAACTGCCAACTGAACACTGACGACTAATGACTGCCGACTGCCGACTGCCGACTGCCACCTGCCACCTGCCAACTGCGCCCTGCCGACTGCAGTTATTCCGCTTCCCCCCGGATCCGGTCCCGGTTGTTGACCCAGAACTCCCACAAGAAAGCGGCGAAAACGGACAGGAAGCCGCCCAGGACCAGGCCCAGGGCAACGTTCAAACGCAGGTTCGGGGTTACGGGGCCTTTGGAGTAGGTGGGCTCCAGCATGACCTCGGTCGGGCGGATCGAGGCCAGCTCGGTCTCCAGCTTGTCGAGCTTTAGCTTATGGCTTTCCAGGTCGGCCCGGACCCCTTTCAGGATGCTGGTCAGAACGGACAAAGAGGCGTCTTCGGGGCTCTGGCTCCCAGTGAGGTTTTCGACCCGGCCGTCCAGCTTCTTCTTCCGTTCTTCGAGGTCGGCGATCTCCGCCTTGACCGTCTGGATTTCCTGTTTCAGGGACTGGCGCTGGCGCTCGATCTCCTGGGCATGGTCCTCAACCACGTACTGAGCAACGCGGTCCATGAAGCGGGTGGTGGTTTCCCGCTTGGGGGCCTCCGAGATGGAAACCCGAATGATTCCTCCGCCTTTGGCGTTGGCAGCGAAGTGCCCTTCTGCCGAGAATCCGAGCTCCTGATCCCCTTGGTTTCTTCGCTCAGCCAGGGCCTGCGCGAAGCTCGTCATCTGGCTCGCCACCGCATCCGGCTTGGCGATGAGTCCCCCGTTCGCCTTCCCGACGGCGAGGAAGCTCTTCACCTCGTAACGGGCCGGCAAAAGGAGGGTGTAGATCAGGGCCAGGAGTGTCACCAGCACCGTCCCGCCCACGATCAGCCACCGCCGGCGGTACAGCACCGCGGCCAGGTCCGCCAGGTCGATCTCGTCCTCGGGGGGCGGGTAGCCGGGCGGCGGGGATTCCTGCTGGGCCATGGGCCGCTCCTTATAGGTAGTAGGCAGTCATCAGTCGTCAGTAGGCAGAAAAGGCGAAGGCAGCCGGAAGTTGGTTAGCGGGGTTTCCTGGGGTTTCCTGACTACTGCCAACTGCCAACTGACTACTGCCAACTGCCAACTGCCAACTGCCAACTGACTACTGGCGCCTTCCTACTGAATTGAAGGCTCTTCGGGGCCGGGAGGGATCTCCTCGCAGGGGCCCGCCTGGTGATGAACCATCCGCCACTCCCCGGCCTTCTGGATGAACAGATTGGTTGCGATCAGCGGTTGCTCGCCCACCGCCTCGTAGGTGAGCACCAGGGCGTGGTCCCCGGAGACGATCGTCCGGTCCTCCTGGGGGCTCAGGATGCCCCCGGAGCTGTTCTCGAAGATCCGGCGCCAGCTCTCCATGACCGCCTCCCGGCCCACGAGGGGGTTCCAGCCCGGATGGATGCAGGCCACCATCGCCTCCCGGGCCCAGACCCGGTCCATCAGGTCCAGGTCGCGGTGGTTGAAGGCGTGGTAAAAGGCCTGGTTGGCGAACAGAATCGCGCCGTAGGGCTCGGACATGGACCATCCTGAAGGCGGCAACTGGGCCGCCAGCCTAGCAGATCGGTCACTGGGGCGTCTCCGCCGCGCCCGCCTTGATTGATCCGCCCCGAGGGTCCGCCTAGGCTTGAAGGAGGGGCCTACGAGTTCTCCCTTCATAACCCCCATCGAAAGGCCGAGCCCATGGATACCCTCGGGATCGAGCGCCGG
>JAHEOG010000164.1 GCA_018609925.1 Gammaproteobacteria bacterium | reverse complement strand
ATTCGGGTGGGGGATCCCCATAAGCTTCGCCGCGGTCAATGGCACCGTACCCCTCATCGCCTGGGTGCTGTTCGCCGCCAACGTCTTCTGGACCCTGGCCTATGACACCATGTATGCCATGGAGGACCGTCCCGACGACCTCCAGATCGGGCTGCGCTCCACCGCCGTGTTGCTTGGCTCCTGGGACCGCCTCGCCGTGGCCGGCTGCCAGCTAGTGGCGCTGGGCCTGCTGGCCGCCGCCGGGGCCCTGGCGGGGCTGGGGCCCTGCTACGCCCTGGGCCTTATCGGGGCGGTGGCCTTCGGGCTCTACCAGCAATGGCTGATCCGGGACCGGGAGCGCGGACCCTGCCTGCGCGCCTTCCTCAACAACCAGTGGCTGGGCGGCGCGGTCTTCGCCGGGATCGTGCTGGAATACCTAATCGCCTAGAACCCGCAACGCCAAATCGCCAAGTACGCCAAGAAACGCCAAGGGAGCCGGAACCCGAAATTTTGGCGTTCATAACGCGGATTCGCACAAGAAAGGCTCCCAATGAAGGACCTGCGCGAGTTCCTCGATCTGCTGGAGCGCCGCGGCGAGCTCAAGCGCATCCACCGACGGGTGGATCCGCACCTGGAAATGACCGAGATCAGCGACCGGGTCCTGCGCTCCGGGGGGCCAGCCTTGCTCTTCGAGGACCCAGCGACGGGGACGTGCCCGGCGCTGGCCAATCTATTCGGGACCCCGGAGCGCATTGCCCTCGCCATGGGCCGGGAGTCCGCGGCGGAGCTGCGCGAGATCGGCGAGCTCCTGGCCTACCTCAAGGAGCCCGAGCCTCCCGGAGGCTTCCGCGAGCTGTGGGACACCGTCCCGGTCCTGCGCCAGGCCCTCAATATGCGCCCCAAGGAGCGGCGCAGTCCCCCCTGCCAGGAGGTGGTCCTGGAGGGCAACGATGTGGACCTGAGCCGGCTACCGGTGCAGACCTGCTGGCCCGCCGATGCCGGTCCCCTGATCACCTGGGGCATCACACTGACCCGCGGCCCGGACCACGCGCGCCAGAACATGGGCATCTACCGCCAGCAGGTGATCGGGCCCAACCGAGTGATCATGCGGTGGCTGGGGCACCGGGGCGGGGCCCTGGACTTCCAGCGCTGGCAGGAGGTCCACGGCGACGCGCCCTTCCCCGTCGCGGTGACCCTGGGCCCGGACCCCGCCACCATCCTGGCGGCGGTAACTCCGGTGCCCGATACCCTCTCCGAGCACCAGTTCGCCGGCCTGCTGCGGGGCGCGCGCACGGAGTTGGCGGATGCCCTGGGGGTCCCCCTGCAGGTCCCAGCCCACACCGAGATCGTCCTGGAGGGCCATATCCATCCCGGCGATACGGCAGTGGAGGGGCCCTTCGGGGACCACACCGGCTACTACAACGAGGCCGAGACCTTCCCGGTGCTCACCGTGGATCGCCTCACCCACCGCCGGGATCCCGTCTACCACACCACCTACACCGGCCGACCTCCGGACGAGCCGGCGGTGCTCGGCCTGGCCTTGAACGAGGTCTTCGTGCCCCTGCTGCGCAAGCAGTTCCCGGAGATCACCGACTTCTATCTGCCTATGGAGGGCTGCTCCTACCGGCTGGCGGTGGTGAGCATGGCCAAGCAGTACCCCGGCCACGCGAAGCGGGTAATGCTGGGGGTGTGGTCCTTCCTGCGCCAGTTCATGTACACCAAGTTCGTCATCGTTGTGGACGACGACGTTGACGCACGGCGGTGGGAGGACGTGGTGTGGGCGCTCACCACCCGCGTGGACCCGACGCGTGACACCACGCTCGTGGACAACAGCCCCATTGACTACCTGGACTTCGCCTCCCCGGTGGCCGGCCTAGGCTCCAAGATGGGGATCGACGCCACCCATAAGTGGCCGGGGGAGACGAACCGGCGCTGGGGCGAGCCCATCCGCATGGACCCGGACACCCGCGTCCGGGTGGACGAGCTCTGGCCCGAGCTGGGGCTGGACCCCCCGGAGGGCTAGGTTCGAGGCTCAGCGGGGGAAGCGGAGCCGGCCCCGGGTCCCCGCCAGGTCCCGGCCGCCAGGCCCAACAGGGCGATCCCGACGAAGCCCGGGATCCAGCCGGCACTCAAGGCCTGATAGGGGGTCGCCCCGGTTCGGGGCTGGATGCGCACCCGCGCCACCCCGGGCTCATCGGGGGGGATGGATTCCAGGGTTCGACCGCGGTGGTCCGCCGCGAAGGTGAGCCCGGTGTTGGCCACCCGGAGCACGGGCCGACCCAGCTCCCGGGCTCGAGCCCGGGCGAGCTGAGCGTGCTGGCCGGGCCCGATGGTCCGCCCGAACCACGCGTCGTTGGTGACATTGATCAAAAGATCCGCCCCTTTTCTGACCGGAGTGGCGGTCTCCCGGGGGAAGGCGTCCTCGTAGCAGATGGAGACCCCGGCGGTGGCGCCGTTCACCCGCAAGGGGTCGGTGTTTGAGCCGGGGACGAAGCGCCCGCCACCGGGGACGAAGCGCTCGGCGAAGAAAAGAACGGAGCGCAGGGGGACGTATTCCCCGAAGGGCACCAGATGGCGCTTGCGGTAGCCCCCGCTTGCCGTTCCCAGGCCCAGGACCGCGTTGAATTGCCGGTTCCGACCATCCTCGCCCCGAGCTCGCTCCGGCGCTCCTACCAAAAGCGCGCTACCCCGCTCCCGCGCGGCCCGATCCAACCGATCCAGGTAGGCCTGCCCCTGATCGGCAAACACGGGCAGGGCGCTTTCCGGCCAGATCACCAGATCCGCATCCAAGGACCGGCTGGTGAGGCGCCGGTACCGGTCAAGGATGGTGGCGCGCTGGTCGGGATCCCATTTCAAGCGCTGCGGGACCGAGCCCTGGACCAACGCAGCCTCCAACGGCTGCCCGGATGGCTGGGTCCAGGGGTAGGCGCCCAGGGCCGCTCCGGCCACTAGGAGCCCGCCGACCCCCACAACCGGGATCGGCACCCGGCTGGTCCGTTTTCGGGTAGCGGCCCGCAGGGCCAGGACGAGCCCTCCGTTGAACCCGGCGAGCAGGACCCCGGTCCCGGACCGTCCCACCGCGGCCAGCCATCCCGCCATGGGCCCGTCCACCTGGCTGTCGCCCAGGCTCAGCCACGGGAACCCGGTGAAAGCGGCGCCTCGAAGCATCTCCAGCCCGCCCCACAGGAGGGGGAGGGTAAGGCCGAAGCGCAACGCCGCCGGCCCCCCGAGCCATCCCCCGAAAAGCGTGAACAGGGCCGGATACAGGGCGCAATAGGCCGCCAGAAGGATCCAGGTAGGGACCGCCAGCGGCAGCGGCATCTGCCCGAAGGTGGTGATGGTGGGCAGGAGCCAGTGGAGCCCCAAACCGAAGAAGCCGGCGCCGAATAGGAGGCCCCGCCGGAAGCGCCGGCCGCCGTTGGGGTCCTCGGTGGCCAAGAGAAGGGGGATCAGGCCCAGCCAGGCAAGGAAGTACCACTGCCAAGGGGCGAAGGCCAGGGGCAAAAGCGCCCCGGTGATCAGGCAGAGCGCATCGAGGACGCGAGGGAATGGGGTCGATTGGGGGATCATGCCCGGGTTAGACCGACTCCCCGGTTTCACCATCGGGACCGGCCTCCACCACCCGCAGGCTTCGGATTCGTCGCCGGTCGGCGCGGATCACCTCCAGGATCAGGCCATTGACCTGCACCCACTCCCCCACACCGGGCACGTGCCCGAGCTGCTGGACCATCCATCCGCCCAGGGTCTCCACGTCCTCGGCTTCCAGGTGGCAGTCGAACCGGGCTGAGAAGATGTCGAGCGGGATCTGGGCATCCACCTGAAACCGGCCCTGGCCCCGCCTCTCCACCATCACCGCCTCGATGTCGAACTCGTCCTCGATCTCGCCGACGATCTCCTCGAGGACGTCCTCGATGGTCACCAGCCCGGCCGTGCCCCCGAACTCGTTGACCACGATGGCCATGTGGTTGCGGCTGGCGCGGAACTCGTGGAGGAGGCTGTCCAGGTGCTTGCTTTCGGGAACGAAGACCGGGGCTCGAACCACCGCCAGCAGGTCAAAGGGGAACTGGTCCTCGGCTCCCCAGTAGCGCAGGAGATCCTTGGCGTAGAGGATGCCGCGGACATCGTCGCGATCCTCCCCGATCACCGGTAAGCGCGAGAAGCCCACATCGACGATCCGCGGGATGAAGACGTCGGGCTCCTCATCGGTCCGGACCACTTCCATCTGGCCGCGAGGTACCATGACGTCCCGGACCCGGGTTTCGGAGACCTTGAAGATCCCCTCGATCATATGGAGGTCTTCGGGGTCCAGGAGGTTTTCTGCGGCCGCCTCCCGGAGCATCTCCCGCAGCTCCTCCCGGGATTCCGGGGAGGCCCCCAGGCCCCGGGCCAGGCGCTCGATCCAACTTCGTCGCTTGGGAACGTCCTCTGCCACCGGCCTACTCCTCTGGGTAGGGATCGGCATACCCGAGCTCGCCCAGGATGGCGCGCTCCAGACCCTCCATGACCCGGGCCTCCCCCTCCTCTTGGTGGTCGTGACCGAGCAGATGGAGGGTGCCGT
>JAHEOG010000163.1 GCA_018609925.1 Gammaproteobacteria bacterium | reverse complement strand
TTCCATTACGGTTTCCCCCATCGGGCTTTCGTGGCTCGCGGGTCTCCCGGATCCGGAGGAGGGCTCCATGTACGTTTGCATATGCAATGCGGTGAATGATGCCCAGATCGAAGAGGCGGCGGCCAAAGGCGCCCGGAGCCTAGCGGATCTGGAACGGATGCTCGGCGTTGCCACCGGCTGCGGCTGCTGTGCCCAAGAGGCCGAGCAGCGGTTGAGCGAGGCGCGCACGACCGATCCCGCTGCCATGCCCTCGAATCCCGGATTCCAGCCCGCCTGACCCGCCTTTCCCTGCCCCTGTCCAGCCCCGCGTCTCGCCGCGGGGTTTTCTTGTCCCCGCCCGGCCATCTGCTAGGCTGACGGAAAAGACCGTCCAAGCCAGGGGAGCGCAATGAAAGGCGACGCCAAGATCATCGAGTACCTGAATAAGGTCCTCACCAACGAGCTCACCGCCATCAACCAGTACTTCCTGCACGCCAAGATGTGCGAGGACTGGGGACTGAAGAAGCTGGCGGCGACTCAGCGCCAGGAAAGCTTCGGGGAGATGCACCACGCCGAACAGCTGATGGAGCGCATCCTGTTCCTGGAAGGCCTACCCAACCTCCAGGACCTGGGAAAGCTGAAGGTGGGGGAAAAGGTCCAGGAGCTGCTTCAGAACGACCTGGCCCTGGAGCGCGACGCCATCCCGCTGCTTCGGGAGGCGATCAACTACTGCCGAGACAACGACGACGATGTCTCCAAGGACCTGTTCCAGCGGATCCTGGACGATGAGGAGAAGCACGTGGACTTCCTGGAGACCCAGCTGGATCTGATCGACAAGGTGGGTCTGCAGAACTACCTCCAAAGCCAGATGGAGCCCGCCGAGTAGCATCCCGCTTCCCTACCTTGCCGCGGGCGGGGGCTCCGGCCGGTCGCCATGTCGCCGGCACCCCCCGCTTCGGGGCGGCTCCCGCCCCCAGGAAAGCCCGATCGCCCTTGCACCTGCTACTTGGCCTATCCCTTCCGGTTTCGAGCCACTGGGGTCGCTGGATCCTCGCCTCGCTACTGGCGGGGCTCGTATCGCTTCCCGCCAAGGCCGAAGAGCCCCCCCTTCAGGTAACCATCGAAGGGGTCTCCGGGGAGCTGCTCGAAAATGTCCGCCAGTATCTGACGATCACCGACCTGAAGGGCAAGGAGGCTTCCGAAGAG
The DNA here is from genome assembly GCA_018609925.1 of Gammaproteobacteria bacterium. Taxonomy (GTDB): domain Bacteria; phylum Pseudomonadota; class Gammaproteobacteria; order Thiohalorhabdales; family Thiohalorhabdaceae; genus Thiohalorhabdus. The sequence continues at coordinate 3,704 of JAHEOG010000163.1, read as the reverse complement.
CGGATCCGCCGGGCCCACCGCCAGGCGGAGGCGGAGATCCGCAATGCCCTCCAGGCACTCGGGCATTACAGCCCCGAGACCCAGAGCCGCCTTCAGGCCGATGAGGAGGGATTCAGGGCCCGCTACACCATCGAGCCCGGTCCCCCGACCGTGGTGGATTCCCTGGAGCTGGCCATCCAGGGACCGGGAAAGGAGGACCCCCGGCTGCGCGAGGTCCTGGCGGACAGCAACCTGGCCCAGGGCGAGCGCCTCCACCACGGTCACTACACCCGGACCAAGGAGGCCCTGTTCCAGACCGCCGTGGAGCGGGGCTACCTGGAAGCCGAGGTGGCCGAAGGCGAGATCCGGGTGATGCCGGAGGCCAGCCGCGCGGAGGTGCGCCTGGTCCTCGACACCGGACCCGCCTTCTATTTCGGGGAGGTGGAGGTGGAGCAGGATATCTTGACCTCCAACCTCGTGGGGCGCTTGATCCCCGTCTCCAAGGGCCAGCGCCTCACCTCCAACCGTTTGCTGGAAATCAAGTTCGCCCTATCCGACACCGATTACTTCCAGCAGGTCTCTGTGAACATCGCCCGCGACCGGGCGAAGCCCCTACCCGAGGCCAAGGAGCAGCCGGCCCGAGCGGTCCCGATCGTGGTGGGCACCAAGCCGCGCGCCCCCCGAAGGTATCGGGCCGGCGTAGGCTTCGGTACCGACACCGGCCCCCGCCTGACCGGCACCGCCGAATTCCGGCGCGTCAACCGCAAGGGCCACCAGGTTCGGACGGACCTCATGCTATCCCCGGTCCAGCAGCGGCTGACGACCCGATACCAGATCCCCATCCGCAACGTCCGCACGGACCGCCTGACCTTTTCCGGGAGGGTGGAGCGGGAGGAGCTTGGTGACGGGCGCACCGAAAAGGCCACCTTGGGCGTCAGCGAGGACCGGCGCTGGCTGGACTTGCAGCGGAGCCTGTACCTGCGGTTCGCCCTGGAGCGGGAGGACTTCTCCGGCGAGGAGCGTGGCACCCGGTTCCTCACCCCGGGAGTCAGCCTCTCCCGTACCTCCTCCGACAACACCATGCACCCCCGCCTGGGCTATAGCCTATTCCTGGATACCCACGGTGCATTGAACGAAGTGGCCTCGGACGCCACCTTCACCCAGTTGCAGGCACGGGCCCGGACTGTGCTCCCTCTGGGACCCCGCATGCGCATCCTGCTCCGGGGAGAGGCCGGCTCGAGCTTCGTCGATCGGGTGGGCGACCTGCCCGCCTCGGAGCGCTTCTTCGCGGGAGGCTCGCGCAGCGTGCGCGGCTACGCCTTCCAGGACCTGGGCCCGCGCAACGCCAGCGGCGACGTGGTCGGAGGCCAGCACCTGCTCACCGGTAGCATCGAGGTGGACCTCCGGGTGTACGGCGACTGGGGCGTGGCGGGATTCTTCGACGCGGGCAACGCCGACAACGAGTGGCCGCCGGATCCGGATACCGGGGTCGGCGGGGGGCTGCGCTGGTTCTCGCCCATCGGGAGCGTTCGCCTCGATCTGGCGGTCCCACGGGATGACCCCAATCGCGATCTCCGGATCCACGTCAGCATCGGCAACGACCTTTGACCCGCCGCCTCCTGGTTGTCGCCCTCCTCCTGGTGATCGCCCTGGGAGGGGGGGCCGCTTTCCTCCTTACCACCGAGACCGGCCTGCGCTGGGGCTTTGAGCGCCTACGCCCCTTCCTGCCCGAGACCTTCGCGGTGGCCAAGGTCTCCGGACGGGCCATCGGCCCGCTGGAGCTTCGCGGCATCCGTCTCCAGGGTCCCGGGTACGAGGCCCGCCTCGAGCGCCTGCAACTGGACTGGCGGCCAACCGCCCTCCTGCGAGGGGTTTTGGACCTCATTTACATCCGGGGCCACAACCTGCGCTACACCCGCCTCCCCGGCGCAGAGGTCGCCGACGGCGAAGGCACCGGCTCCCTGCATCCCGAGGACTGGGCCCCGCCCCTCGCCCTCCGGGTGCGGGAGCTGACCCTGGAGGGATTGCGCGTCCATGCCGAGCCCGAAGGAGCGACCTACCGCCTGTCTCGGGTCGCGGCCCGCCTGGGAGCGAGCGGTGAGCGCCTCTACGTCCGCGATCTTCGGGCCACCGGCCCCGAGACAGAAGCCCGGGGCCGGGCCTCGCTGGACCTGCAGGGCGAGCAGGCGGTGGCTGTGCGCCTGGCTTGGACCCTGCGCCTGAACGAAGGGGATCCCCTCCGGGGCGAGACCAATGTCCAGGGGGCCCTGCGGGACCGTGTCCACTTCCAGCAGGAGCTGAGCGGGCCGGTGTCCGCCAGCCTCCAGGCCAGCATGGACCAGCCCTTCACCCGACTACGCTGGCGGCTGCAGGCCTGGGGTCGAAACTGGGAGCCGGGGATATGGGCTCCGCAGCTGGCCGGCACCCGGGCCTCCTTCCGGCTGGAGGCGAAGGGGGACGCCGTGGGCGGCGACGGCCGGCTCCGGCTTCAGGGCAGCGAAGCCGAGCTGGGGGCCTTTCAGGGCTTCACCGATTTCCACTTCCGGCTCGACGGTCCCCTTCTCGCCATCCCCGAGCTGCGCGTCCGTTCCGAGGACCTGGGCGCCACCCTGGCGGCGCGGGGCCGCCTGGAAGGGCCCCTGGACGATCCCCGCTGGCGGGCCCAAGCCGATCTCACCGACCTCGATCTGGCCCGGCTGGACCCGGACCTGCCCGCGGTGGAGGGCGCGCTCCACGCCCGAGCCAGCGGCGGGCTGGACACCGCCGAGGGGCGGCTCACGGTCCGAGGCGAGGAGCTCCGGACCGGACCAGTCCGGGGTGAGGCCGCCTTCCGCGCTCGCCGGGAAGGACCCCAGGTGGCGCTGAGCGACCTGGAGATCCAGAGCCAGCGGTTCCCGGGCACGGTCACCGGCGGCGGCACCCTGCGTCAGGAGGGGGACCGCTGGCGAACCGAGCTGGAGGGGAACTGGCAGGACTTGCGCTGGCCTCCCGAGGGTGAGTCCACTGTGGCCAGCCCCACCGGGAGCTGGACCGTGACCGGTACCCCGGAAGACCTGACAGCCACCCTGGCAGGGCTTCTCCAGCCAGCGGGGAGGGTCCATGCCCGAGCGCGATACCGTCCGGAAGGCCTGGAAGGCGCCGTCCACTGGAGCTGCATTCGCCTGCCCGGGGTGGAGCCAGCCATCACCCTGACCAAGGGTCACCTGGAGGCCTCTGGGACACCGGACGACTACCGGGTCCACCTCCAAGCCTCGCTAGAGCAGGATCCCGAGCGTCGCTTGCGGGTAGAGGTCGACGGTCAAGGGGACACCCGGGGCCTGGCCTGGGAGGACCTCCAGGCCAACCTGTTAGGGGGGGTTATCCGCGGCCAGGGGCGCATCGGCTGGGCGGATACCCCCAAGGCCACGGCGAAACTGCGGGCGGAAGGGCTGAACCCGGGCGAGTGGAGCCCCGACTGGCCCGGCCGACTGGATGGCGGTCTCGCCGCACAGGCCACCCTGGCCGACGGCACCCCCCGCCTGGAGGTCTCAAAGCTCACCATTAACGGCACCCTGCGGGGCCAGCCCGTCAGCGGGCTCGCCCGGGGCCGGCTCGCAGGCGAGCGTCTGGAGCTGGCAACCCTGGAGATCCAATCGGGGGAGAGCGAGCTTTCGGCCTCGGGATCGGTGGGCGAGGAGCTGGCGATCCATTGGGGCATCCGCAGCCCGGACCTGGGCCAGCTCCAC
>JAHEOG010000162.1 GCA_018609925.1 Gammaproteobacteria bacterium | reverse complement strand
GGCGGAGGTTGCCGGCATGCCGGAGACGGACTTCCTCCACCACCTGGGCCAGCGGTTCGGCCCGGCCCTGGGGAGCCTCCTCTCCGCCGGCGAGCGCCTCTGCTGCCCGCTGGAGCTCGTCTTGGCCCGGCGGCCGATTGCCCGCCGTGCGGCGCTGATCGGCAACGCCGCCCACCTCCTCCATCCCGTGGCCGGTCAAGGGTTCAACCTTGCGCTGAGGGACATCGCTGCGCTGGCCGAAGAGGTGGGTCCCTCCTGGCGGGGGGGATGGGACCCCGGGGGTCCCCTCGTCCTCGCTGGCTACCAAAGGCGGCGATGGCTCGATACGAGCCGGGTGGTGGGGGCCACGGAAGGACTGGTGGGGCTCTTTGGCCAGGAGTGGGCCCCCGCAGTGGCCCTGCGCCAGGCCGGACTGCGGTTGATGGGGAGCTCGCCGTGGCTGAAGAGGGCCCTTATGCGTGGGGCCATGGGCCTGGATACCGGCGCGGCTGTGGGTCTGGAGCCGCTCCCGGGGGAGCAGCTTCGGTGAGCTCTTCGGGCGAAGGCATCAAGGACTATGACCTGATCGTCGTCGGCGGGGGGATCGTGGGGCTGGCCGTTGTGGCTGCCCTTGCGCACACCCCGGTCCGGGTGGCCTTGGTCGAGCGTCGTCCCTTCCCCCAGCGACCGGCCGCGGACACTCGCCGGGTAAGTGCCCTGACCGCGGGCTCGGAGCGGATCCTGCGGGGCATGGGGGCCGCCGGCGCCCTGGACCCTGCCAGGGCCGGACCCATCCGATCCATGGTGATCTGGGATGGGGATGCCCCCGGGGCCTTGACCCTCGGGGCCCAGGAGATCGGCCGGGAGCGGCTCGGGGCGCTGGTCCCCAACGGGGAGATCGCCTACGCCCTCCAAGAGTCGGCTGGCAAGGCCCCCAATGTGGATTGCTACTGCCCGGCCGACTGGGAAGAGCTGCACGGCGAAGGGGAGCTCGCGGAGTGCCGGATCGCCCAGTCCGGAGCGAGTCTTAGGCTCCGTGCACCGATCCTGGCGGCGGCCGATGGCTCCCATTCCCCGGTCCGGGAGGCGGTGGCGATCGGCAGCGCGGCGTGGGATTACGGCCAGAGCGCGGTGGTGGCCGAGATCCGGCCCCAGCGCCCCCATCACCACCGGGCCTACCAGCGCTTCCTCCGGGGCGGACCGCTGGCGCTCCTGCCGCTGCCGGGAGGGCACTGCTCCATGGTATGGACCCTGCCTCGGGCACGGGCCGAGGGCATGCGGGAATTAAGCGACGCGGGGTTCGGGCAGCGGCTCAGCCGGGCCTTCGGGCCGGAGCTTGGCACCCTGGAGGCGGTCGGGCCGCGGGGGAGCTTCCCTCTGGGGTTCCAGCACGCTCGGACTTACACCCGTGGCCGGGTGGTCCTGGTCGGGGACGCGGCCCACACCATTCATCCCTTGGCCGGCCTAGGCCTGAACCTGGGCCTGCGCGACTCGGCCGCGCTGGCGGAAATGGTGGCCGAGGCCCACCGGACCGGAGAAGATCCGGGCTCGGCGAGGGTACTGGGGCGATACCAGCGACGACGGCTACCGGACAATCTGCTCGTGGCGGCCTATACCGACGGCCTGAACCGGCTGTTCGGCGAGCCTGGGCGCTTCATCAAAGGACCACGGGGTCTGGGAATGAACCTGCTAGATCGGTCCGGTCCCCTCAAAGGCCTCCTGATGCGGCAGGGGATGGGCCTCATGGCGGGGCAAGGGACCCTGTTCCGGGGGGAACCCCTGAATGGGGCCGGTAGACCAAAGGACTAGACCCTACCGTGGAAGGCCTGCTGGCGCCACGCCTCGAAGAGGGCCACGGCTACGGCGTTGGAGAGGTTGAGGCTCCGGCTCCCCCGGACCATGGGGATCCGGAGGCGCCGCTCCTCGGGGCAGGAGGCCAGCACCTCGGGAGGCAAGCCCCGGGTCTCCGGACCGAAGAGCAGGCCGTCCTCGGGCTCGAAGTCGGCCTCGGCGTGGCCCCGCTGGGCGTGGGCGGTAAAGGCCCAGACCCGTCCTTCTAGGAGCCCCATGCAGTCTTCCAGGGAGGCGTGCTCGTGGACCCGGGCGAGATCGTGGTAGTCCAGGCCGGCCCTTTTCAGACGCGTACTGTCCATGGAGAACCCGAGGGGGTGGATCAGGTGGAGATGGGCTCCGGTGTTGGCCGCCAGCCGGATGGCGTTGCCGGTATTGCCGGGAATCTCCGGGTGGTAGAGGATCAAATGGAACATTCAGGATGGCTGCCCGCTCGTGACCGAAGGTCCTAGCAGCACCGCCTCGGCGAACCCTGCCTCGGAGGTCGACGTTGGCCTGGAGTTCGCCGGGTTGTGGCTGAGCAGTCCCATTGTCCTGCTATCCGGGTGCGTCGGATTCGGGGAAGAGTATACCCGGGTCGCGGGCTTCTCCAATGCCGAGGTGGGCGGCATCTGCCTCAAGGGGACCACCCTCGAGCCCCGCCTGGGGAATGAGCCCCATCGGGTCTACGAGGCCCCAGCCGGCATGCTCAATGCCATCGGACTCCAGAACCCGGGGGCTCGCGCCGTGGTGGAGCAGATCCTGCCCGCCCTGGACACGACCGAGACCCACTTCTTCGCCAACATCTCCGGCTCCACGCTGGAGGAGTACATCGACGTCGCGCGGATCTTCGACGACTCCCCGGTGGCCGGTGTGGAGATCAACATCTCCTGCCCCAACGTCAAGGCGGGCGGAGCGTCCTTCGGCAACTATCCCGACATGTCCGCCAAGGTGGTGGAAGAGGTCCGCCGGGTCACGGACAAGCCGCTCATCACCAAGCTCTCGCCCAACCAGACCGATATTGCGGAGAATGCCCGGCGGTGCATCGATGCGGGTACCGACGCCCTGGCGGTGATCAACACGATAACCGGGATGGCGGTGGACCTGGAAAGCCGCAGCCCGGTCCTCGGCAACGCCTCCGGCGGGCTCTCGGGGCCCGCCATCAAGCCCATCGCGTTGCTCAAGGTGGCGGAGGTCCACCAAGTGGCCCACCGGCACGGTGTACCCATCCTCGGCCAGGGCGGCATCGCTTCGGCCCAGGACGCCCTGGAGTTCCTGGTGGCCGGGGCGACGACGGTAGGGGTGGGCACGGCCCTGTTCTACGAGCCCCTCTTGTGCCCTGCGATCAACGAGGGCATCCGGGACTACCTCGCCCGCCATGGCCTTGGATCGATCCCCGAGGTCGTCGGCACCCTGGACTGGGAGCAATAGCCCCACCTTCCCTGCGAGGCGGGATGGCCAAGCGCTGAGACTAGGCCCGGGCGACTGCGGTCACCAAAACCGTTTCGGCGCCCCCGGCCAGCAGGGCGGCCGCGGCGGCGTCTGCGGTTGCCCCGGTGGTGATAACGTCGTCCACGAGCAAGATCCGGCCCCCGGCTACCTGCCGGGGTACCGCCCGGAAGGCGCCCCGGACATTGCGCCCCCGATGGCGCTCGGGGAGCGCCGCCTGGGGCGCAGTCGGCCGGGCCCGGTATAGGGCCGTGCGCCGAAGGGGCAGCCGGTATTGACGGGCGATCCGCCGGGCTAGACGCTCGGCCTGATTGTAGCCCCGTTCCGCCAGCCTCCGCCGATGGAGGGGGACCGCCACGACACGATCCACGCCGGCCTGGGCCAAATGGGACCCCAATCCGGTATCGACGAGATCGGCCAAGGTGGCTTCCAATCCCGGCTGGTTGCCGTATTTGAAGGCCCGAATCCATCCGGCCAAGGGCTCGGCGTAGCGCCAACGGATGATGGCCCGGCGGTAGGGGGGCGGGAAGCGCTGGCAGCTGCCACAGGGCTGGTCGGGATCCGTGTCCGGGCGGCGGCAGAGGGGACAGCTCCGGGCACCGAGGCGGGCGAGACGATCCCGGCAAGCCAGGCACACCTGGATGGCGCCGCTCAGGGGTCGGTCGCATCGCAGGCAGGTCACCGGGTAGAGCAGGTCCAGCGCTTGCCCCAGGCGCTGGCGCGGGTGGTGGGCTATGGAATGGACCAGCCCGGTGATTGGCAACCCGATCCCCCCTTTTGCCCGCTCCTTGTTGGTTCCAGGACGACTGGACAGCCCCCTCAGGGGCGCAGGCCTCGACTACGGCCGCCTTTTGCGTTGGAATGGCAATCTAGCATCTCCCGCACCCGGGTCCATCCCCGGCACCGGTTCCGATCTTCCCATGGCCTCCAGCCAGCCAGGCTCTCAGCCGACCTCGGTGGTGGATCCCCAGGCCTATTACCGGGCGCTGGAGCGGGCCGCCACCGTCTACGATGACGCCGCCCTGCTCGCCCACGAGGTCCGGGCCCGGATGCTGGAGCGCCTGGAGCTCATGCGGGTGGATCCGGCTCGGATCCTGGTGGTGGACGGCCGCGCCGGGGCCGACCAGCGGGCGCTTCGGCGGGCCTTCCCGCGGGCCGAGACCGTCCTGCTGGACCCCTCGCCCGCCATGGTGCGGGAAGCCCGCCGGCGCCGGATCTGGCGTCCGCGTCAGCGCTTCGCGGCCGGCTGGGGCTCGGCCTTGCCGCTGCCCTCGGGCTCGGCTGGGCTCCTGTGGTCCAACCTTGGCCTCCCCTGGGCAACGGAGCTGGACCGGTACCTGCGCGAATTCCATCGGGTCCTGGCCGCGGAGGGGCTCCTGCTCTTCTCCTCCCTGGGCCCGGACACCTTGTGCGAGCTGCGCGAGGCCTGGGTCCGTGTCACAGGCCAGGAACTGGCTTGGCCCCCCTACCTGGACATGCATGACGTTGGCGATGCCCTGTCCCGTGCGGGGCTGGAGGGGGTGGTCATGGAAAACGAGATCCTGACCGTTACCTATACGGGACTGCCGTCTTTGCTCCGGGATCTTCGTCGGACCGGCACCGGCGCCCTCCTCGCGGATCGGCCCCGGGGATTGCTAACTCCCCGACGGCTGCGGGCCTGGGAGGACGCCCTTCCGCGAGAGGAAGGCCGCATTCCCGCCCGCTTCGAGGTGGTCTACGGCCACGCCTGGCGACCGGGCACTGCGGCGGTGGGGACCGATACCAGCGGCACTGCCCGCATTGGGATCGACCAGATCGGGCGTGCTGCGGGTGGTGGCGCGGGATAGGCAGGTTTCGGACGGGATGCTAAAACAATCCGGATTACTGGCCATGCCTCGTCGGTTTGGGGCATCTCCATTAACCACGCCCGGCATCCCCGGCCCAGCGGTGCGCTTGCGCGGGCCCCCGGCCGGGATGACGAGGGCGGGTGGGCGGCCGGAGCTTCCCCCGGGCCGGACCGGCTCGGGCGGATCCTCTGGCCTCGCTAACAGCGGCTGAGGTTGGTCGGTAATCGCGCAAACAGTAGGGCTATAACCGCTCATCGACGATCAGGGGTTACCCATGAAGGCAGTGATTATGGCGGGAGGACAGGGCTCCCGGCTGCGTCCCCTAACCGAGGGGATGCCCAAGCCCATGATCCCGATCCTGGGCCGCCCCATGATGGAGTACATCCTGGAGGCGGTACGGGAGGCGGGCATCACCGAGATCCTGGTCACCCTCCACTACCGCCCCAACCTGATCCAGGACTACTTCGGGGACGGCTCCGAGTGGGGGGTCCACCTGGAATACGCCATCGAGGACGAGCCCCTGGGAACCGCCGGATCGGTGAAGAACGGTGGCCACTTCCTCGATGAGCCGTTTTTGATCATCAGCGGCGACGCCCTGATGGACTATGACCTCTCGGCCCTGATGGACTACCACCAGAAGACCGGGGCCCTGGTGACCTTCTGCCTGGCCCGGGTCCAGGATCCGAGCGAGTTCGGCATCGTGGTCACCGATGACAAGGGCCGGGTCCAGCGCTTCCAGGAGAAGCCGGGGCCCTCGGAGGTCTTCACCGATACGGTCAACACCGGGATCTACGTCATGGAGCCGAGGGTCCTGGACGATATCCCGCCCGAGACCGAGTTCGATTTCTCCCACGACCTCTTCCCCACGCTGTTGGAGCGTGAGGAGCCCCTCCACGGCTACATCGCCAAGGGCTACTGGTCGGACATCGGCAACGTCGATCAGCTCGAGCAGGCCACCTGGGACCTGGTGGAAGGGCTGGTGGACCTGCCCTTCCCGGGAGAGGAGATCCGGCCCAAGATCTTCGTGGAGGGGACGGCTCACATCGAGGAGGGCTGCTCCCTGCAGGGGCCCGCCTGGATTGGTCGCGACGCCATCCTGCGCAGCGGGGCGGTGGTCGGGCCGTACGCGGTCATCGGTCGGCATTCGGAAGTGGACTCCGGGGCTCGGGTCCGACGCTCCATCGTCCTGGACTCCTCCTACATCGGCGAGCACGCCGAGATCCGGGGAGCCTTCTGCGGCAATCGGGTCCTGTTGGAGCAGGAGGTGGAGATCGAGATGGGCGCGGTCATAGCCGATGACGTCCATCTGGGCCGGGGGGTTTCCATCGAGGCCGATGTTCGGGTCTGGCCCCAGCTCGAGGTGGAGGCGGACACCCTTATCGACCAGAACGTGGTCTGGGAGTCGGTCGGTCGGCCCGCCCTGTTCAGCGAGAACGGAGTGGCCGGGCTGGCCAACCTGCGCCTGACCCCGGAGACGGCCGCCCGCATCGGCAAGGCCTTCGGGAGCTGGCTGGGCCGCAATCAGAGCGTAGTGGTGGGTCATGGCTCCCATGCCTTCAGCCACGTCCTGGAGAAGGCCTTCGTGTCGGGCCTGCTCTCGGTGGGCATCCAGGTGGAGCCTCTGGGGGTCTCCAGCCATGCCATCACCCGCTTCGCCGTGGCCCGCAACATCGAGTTCGAAGGCGGGGCCTTTGTCCGCCAGGGACCAGAGCACGCCCAGGTGGCGGTCATCGAGCTCTACGACCGCGACGGCCATCCCCTTCCTCGGCAAGCTCGCCGCAAAGTGGAAGCGACCTATCGTCGGGCCGATTTCCCCAAGGTGGACGCCGACCACGTGGGCCGGCTCCTGTCCACCGGCGACCACGAGGCCCGCTACGTGAGCGAGCTCCTGTCGGAGCTGGACCGCCAGGCGCTGACCGAGATGGAGCCCAAGCTGGCGGTCCTGTCCCGTAACCGCTGGAGCACGCGGGTCTTGGACATCCTCCTCGACGAGATCCAGACGGAGGCGGTGACCGTGTCCGGGGAGACGGGGCCCCACGGCCGGGATACCGAGGAACCGGGGCAGCGCCTGCGCGAGATCTACGCCCTGGGCGGGGAGCATCGCCGCATCGGGCTCTACCTGTCCGCGGACGCCCGGAGCATGTGGCTCCTTGACGAGTATGGCCACCTCTATAAGCCCCAGGCGGTGAACAACCTGCTGACCCTGGCCTATCTTACCGACAACCCGGGAGAGGACCGCGATCGCCACGTCTTCCTGCCCCCCGAAGCCCCTGATCGGCTCCGGGAGCTCGCCGCCGAGCGGGGCTGGGAGGTCTGGGAGCGCCGCCTCGGCCTGGCCGAGACCATCGCCGAGAGCCGAGGGTTCCGGCCCAAGCGCTGGCTGGATTTCGAGCACTTCTATCTGGGCATGGCCGCCGTCCCGGCCTTCTTCCGGTTGCTGGACTTCCTTGCCCGGCACGAGATGGATCTGGCCGATCTGGCCTCCGGCTTGGCCGACAGCCACACCGGAACCATCAATGTGGATTGCTCCTGGCGGGATATGGGCTGGGTCATGCGCCACTTGACCGAGGAGCACGCCGACGAGCTGGAGCAGGTCTCGGACGGGGTGAAGATCCGCCATCCCGAAGGGGGCTGGACCTACGTCGTCCCCGCCAGCGGCGAACCGGTCCTCCGGGTGTATGTGGAGGGCGCCAACGAAGGGCGGGTCCATGAGCTGTTGGAGGAATCCCGCCGGAGTCTGGTGCGCATGATCCGCGAAGCGAGCTAGGTGGGTGTCCGCCCGGATTCTGGCCACGGATCTGGATCGAACCCTCCTTCCCAACGGCACGGTGGCCCCCGAGCCCGGAGCCCTCAACCGTTTCCGGGAGTGGGCCACCGGTCGCGGCCGGAGCCAGCTGGTCTACGTCACCGGCCGCCATCGCAGCCTGGGCCGGGATGCGGTGGACGAATACGAGCTGCCGGAGCCCGATTGGTGGATCTGCAATGTCGGTACCGAGATCTACTCCCGGGGCTCCACTGACCCGTTTCCCCCCTGGGTGGACGCCCTGTCGGGCGGCTTCCAGCCGGACCGGATCCGGGCGTGGGCCCAGGCGTACCTGGATGGGGCCAAGCTGCAAGAGCGGGAGAAGCAGTCTTCCCTTAAGGTGAGCTTCTACGTGGACCCCTCTTGGGCGACGCCGGAGGCCGAGGGGCGCCTGCAGAAGGCCCTGGCCGATGAAGGCCTGGAAGCGCGGGTGATTGCCTCTCAGGACGAGACGGAGGGGGTTGGTCTGGTGGACTTCCTCGCACCCGGGGCGGGCAAGGCCCGGGCCCTGGCCTTCCTCCGCGAGCATGGCCAGATCCCACCTGAGCGCACCGTGTTCGCCGGGGATAGCGGCAACGATGCGGATGCCCTGTTGTCCGGGGTATGCGGGATCCTGGTGGGCAACGCCACTTGGGAAGTTCGCGAGGGGCTACGACGTGCCCTCGCCGATCATCCCGAGGCCCACATCTACTTTGCTAGCCGGCCCTACACCGCGGGGATCCTGGAAGGTCTGGCCCACTACGGCTGGCTGGACGCAGACCGCTGAGGAGGAGCGCCATGCGGATTGCCTTCGTCAGCCCCCACAGTGACCCCTTCGCTGAGCCGGGTGAGCCCGATTCCGGCGGGCAGTGCGTCTACGAGCATCGTCTGGCGGAGGCCCTGGCGAAGCCGGGGGAAGACTCGGTTCGGGTCTATACCCGGCGCTGGGGAGGCAAGGAGCCCTTTCGCGCCATCGCCGGCGAAACGGGTGTCCTGCGCATCGACGCCGGCGGGGGCGAGTTCGTTAGGAAGGAGGACATGGCCCCCGTCCTGGCCCCCTTCATCGAGGAAATGTGGCACCGCGACGGCTCATGGCTCGATGGCGCCGCGCTCTTCCACGGTCACTATTGGGACGGCGGAGCCGCGGCCTTGATGGCCAGCCTGCGCACGGGGCGACCGCTGGTGTTCACCTCCCATTCTCTGGGGCGAGAGAAACGGGATCGGGTACCCGAGGACGGGTCACTTAACTACGCCTTGCGGATCGGCAACGAGCACCGAATCCTGGCGGCGGCGGATCGTGTCATCGCCTTGACCGAGATGGAAAAGGAGGTGCTGGGTCGCCGCTACGGGGTGGATGAGGCCAAGGTCGCGGTGGTGCCTGGCGGGGTGGATACGGCCACCTACCGGCCCACCGGCGATCCGGCCCAGGTCCGGGCCCGATATGGCCTGGAGGAGGACGAGCGGCTGGTGTTCACCACCGGTCGCCTGGATCCCCGCAAGGGCTATGATCTCCTGTTGGATGCGGCGCCGGAGGCCGAGAGGCAACTGGCCCAGAACGGGGTCCGGGCCCGCTTCCTCCTTCCCGGCGGCGGAGAGGAGCTCAACGACAACGAGGCCCGGGTCCGGGCGGACATGGAGCAGCGGATCCAGGAGCACGGGCTGGACGATCGGGTGATCCTGTTCCCCCATCTGGGCTTCGATGACCTCCTCGCCCACTACACCGCTGCCGATCTGTTCGTCCTGCCCTCCCCCTACGAGCCTTTCGGCCTGGTGGCCGTGGAGGCCATGGCCTGCGCCACTCCGGTTCTGGCCACCTGTCATGGCGGGCCTCCGGAGATTGTGGAATCGGGCGCCGACGGAGACTTGGCGGATCCCAACGACCCCGAAGCCTTCGGCAAGGCCTTGGCCGAGCTGCTGCTCGACCCGAGCCACCTTGCCGCGTTGGGGGAGCGCGCCCAGACCAAGGCCCGGGAGGTCTACGACTGGGCCTCGGTGGCGCGTTCAGTTCGGGAGGTCTACCGCCAGGTCCTGGCGGAGGCCCCCGGGTGATTCCCGCTTCAGGTGCCGGGGTCACCGGGGTCTTTTTCGAGAGGCGGCTGCTGAGCCTTTTTAAAAATTGCCTTATTAATATATCTTTTGTCCTAGGCCAAAATCGTATAGGATCCGGCCGGACTCGAGCTGGGGGGATGAGCCTCTGAGCCCGAAGGAGAGGGAGGTGTGCCCTTGGCCTCCGTTGAGCGCTCCGAATGGGACGGCGATCACGAGTTCGTGATTCGACCCAATTGCTCCCTTTCCTGGAAGGGGGCGAAGCGTTACCTGGCGCTGCAAACGGCGGTGGTCCTGCTGGCGGCGGCGCCTATGATCTGGATGGGGGGATGGCCGGTTATCCCCTTTGCCGGCGCCGAGCTGTTGGCGCTAACGGCGGCCTTCTACTGGGTCCTGTTACGGGCGCATCGGATCGAGGTGGTCACCATCCAAGGCGATCGGGTGTGGATCCGACGCGGTCGCCGGGGGCCTGAAGAGGAGGTGGCCTATCCCCGGGGCTGGGCCCAAGTGGTACTCCACAGGGCCGCCTCGGGGCTGGATAGGAGCCGGCTGTTCCTGCAGGCCTATGGACGGCCGACGGAGATCGGTACGGCCCTGACCAGTACCGAAAAGGAAGGTTTTGCGGAGGAGCTGGCCCGGGCCCTGGGAAGGGGTCAGCGCCTCAACCGTACCGCGGGCTAGCGGTTCGCTTTGGTCCTGTTCAACTCGACCAGGGGATAGGAGAGGGCATGTCCACGCTACGTTTGAGGAGCCGCGCCGGAGTGGTCCTCGCCGGGGTCATCGGCCTTTTGGCTAACGGGCCGGCCCACGCCGGTTGGGGCGCGCTGAACATGCCGGAGGGCGTGACCCCGATCAGCTCGGAGGTTTTCGACCTCCACATGCTGATCCTTTGGATCTGCGTCATCATCGGGATCGTGGTCTTCGGGATCATGATCTATTCCATCGTTCAATTCCGGAAGTCCAAGGGGGCGAGTGCCTCCCATTTCCACGAGAGCACCGCCGTGGAGATCACCTGGACGATCATCCCCTTCCTGATCCTGGTGGGAATGGCCATTCCCTCCACGGCCACCCTGATTACCATGGAGGACACTTCCGATCCGGACCTGACGGTCAAGATCACGGGCTATCAGTGGAAGTGGCACTACGACTACATGGACCAGGAGATCGACTTCTACAGCAACCTGGCCACACCCACCGAAGAGATTAACGGGCGGGCACAAAAGGATCCCAACTACCTTAGGCAGGTGGACAACCGCCTGGTGGTGCCCACCAACCGCAAGATCCGCTTCCTCCTCACATCCGAGGACGTCATCCACGCTTGGTGGGTGCCGGATCTCGGCATGAAGAAGGACGCCATTCCCGGCTTCGTGAACGAGATGTGGGCCGAGATCGAGGAGCCGGGGGTCTATCGGGGACAGTGCGCCGAGCTCTGCGGCCGCGGCCATGCCTACATGCCTGTTGTGGTCGAGGCCAAGCCGCCCCGGGAATACCAGCAGTGGCTGGAGTCCAGGCAGGCCGCGCGCTCCGAAGGCGACCCCCAGATGGCCAAAAAGGATTAGCTTGCAACCTTTCCCAGTGAATCCCTCCGCCCTGGTAACCGGGAGGTAAGAGAATGAGCGAGGCTGTCGGCCACGAACACCACGGTCCCCCCAGCGGGCTGCTGCGCTGGGTCTTTACGACCAACCACAAGGATATCGGCACCCTCTACCTGGTGACCTCCTTCCTCATGTTCCTGATCGGGGGCGTGATGGCCCTGCTGATCCGGAGCGAGCTGTTCCAGCCCGGCCTGCAGCTGGTGGATCCGCACTTCTTCAACCAGATGACCACCATGCACGGGCTCATCATGATCTTCGGGGCCATCATGCCGGCCTTCGTGGGGCTGGCGAACTGGCAGGTGCCCTTGATGGTCGGGGCCCCGGACATGGCCCTGCCTCGGATGAACAACCTGTCCTTCTGGATCCTGCCCTTCGCCTTCCTGCTTCTGGTCTCGACCCTGTTCGTGTCCGGTGGAGCGCCTGCCTCCGGCTGGACCATCTATCCGCCCCTGGTGCTGCAGACCGGGGATGCCTTCCCCCTGCTGATCCTGTCCATCCACCTCATGGGCCTGTCCTCGATCATGGGGGCGATCAACATCATCGCCACCATTCTCAACCTGCGGGCCCCGGGCATGACGCTGATGAAGATGCCCCTGTTCGTCTGGACCTGGCTGATTACCGCCTTCCTGCTGATCGCGGTGATGCCGGTCCTGGCGGGGGCGGTGACCATGCTGCTGACCGACAAGTTCTTCGGTACCAGCTTCTTCAACCCCGCCGGGGGCGGCGATCCGGTGCTGTACCAGCACATCTTCTGGTTCTTCGGGCATCCCGAGGTCTACATCATGATCCTGCCGGCCTTCGGGATCATCTCCCAGATCCTGCCCACGTTCAGCCGGAAGCCGCTGTTCGGCTACACCTCCATGGTCTACGCCACCGCCTCCATCGCCTTCCTTTCCTTCATCGTGTGGGCCCACCACATGTTCACGGTGGGCATGCCCCTGGCGGGTGAGCTGTTCTTCATGTATGCCACCATGCTCATCGCGGTGCCCACCGGCGTGAAAGTCTTCAACTGGGTGGCGACCATGTGGCGGGGCTCGCTCACCTTCGAGACCCCCATGCTGTTCGCCATCGCCTTCGTGGTCCTGTTCACCATCGGTGGCTTCTCCGGTTTGATGCTCGCCATCGTGCCGGCCGACTTCCAGTACCACGACACCTATTTCGTGGTGGCCCATTTCCACTACGTGCTGGTGCCGGGGGCCCTGTTCGCCATTATAGGTGCGGTCTATTACTGGCTGCCGAAGTGGACCGGCCACATGTACGACGAGAAGCTGGGCCAGTGGCACTTCTGGTTGTCTACGATCTTTGTCAATGTGCTGTTCTTCCCGCAGCACTTCGTCGGGCTGGCCGGCATGCCCCGGCGGATCCCGGACTACGCCCTGCAGTTCACCGAATGGAACCAGGTGTCCACGGTGGGGGCGTTCGGCTTCGGCTTCTCCCAGCTGCTGTTCGGCTACATCGTCTGGAAGGCGATCCGCGGCGGCCAGCAGGCCCAGGATCGGGTCTGGGAGGGTGCCGATGGCCTGGAGTGGGAAGTTCCTTCTCCCGCGCCTTATCACACCTTCGAGACGGCCCCCGAGGTCAAGTAGGCCATTCCCGCCCCATCCGGAGCTTCCCGGGTGGGGCGGTCTTCCAGGGGTAGCAGCATGACCGAGGCCGGGGACGGTTTCCGGAAGCGACGGAAGGCGGCTATCCGTACCGCCATCGGTCTTGGGATCCTGGCCCTGGGAATCTACATCGGGTTCTTCTTCCTCAAGGGATCGGGATAGGCAACCGCGGTAGATCGAGTGCCCGCAGCCTCGAGCGGAGGCGCTTCGAGGGGCGGGCGCCCCAAGAAAGGGACGGCTCATGAGCGAAGCGCACGGCGGGTACTACGTTCCCCACGAAAGCCACTGGCCGATCGTCGCGGCCATCGGCCTCTTCGTGACGATGGCGGGATTCGCCTCCCTCCTCAACGGGGCTGGGTTCGGATCGACCCTGATGATGGTGGGCGGCGCCCTGCTGGTCCTCATGTTCTTCGGCTGGTTCGGTGCGGTAATCCGCGAGAACCAGCAAGGGGTCTACCACGAACGGGAGGACATGTCCTTCCGGTGGGGCATGGGGTGGTTCATCTTCTCCGAGGTGATGTTCTTTGCCGCCTTCTTCGGGGCGCTGTTCTACGCCCGGGTCCTCTCGGTCCCGTGGCTGGCGGGCGCCGGCACCGAGGAATGGACCGGCCGCCTCCTCTGGGAAGGGTTCGCCGCTACCTGGCCGACCAACGGCCCCGGCAACATCGGCGGCGAGTACGAGGCCATGCCGGCCTGGGGGATCCCGGCGATCAACACCCTGATCCTGCTGTCCTCGGGGGTTACGGTGACCTGGGCCCACTGGGGCATCAAGAAGCAGAACCGGAAGCAGCAGGTGCTTGGCCTGCTGGCCACCGTGGTGCTGGGTGTGGTGTTCCTGCTCCTCCAGGGGTTCGAGTATGCCGAGGCCTACAAGCACATGAACCTCACCCTGGAGACCGGGATCTACGGCTCCACCTTCTACATGCTTACCGGTTTCCACGGCGCCCACGTCACCCTGGGCGCGATCATGCTGACGGTCATGCTCTTCCGGGCCATGGCGGGGCATTTCACACCGCACAACCACTTCGCCTTCGAGGGCGCAGCGTGGTATTGGCACTTCGTGGACGTGGTCTGGCTAGGGCTGTTCATCTTCGTCTACTGGCTCTAGCCCCCCTGCCCCAAGCGAGGCCGGCTAAGGCGCTGCGGTGGGCAGCGCCTTTTTGCATGGGGCGACGGGAAGTCCTGGGCCCTATTGCGGAGGCACCACCGGGTGGGGAGAGATCAGACCGGTGGCGAAGGCCAACAGGAGGAACAGGAACAGGGCGAACGAGAGCCCAATGCGGATGGTGAGGGCACGGACCAACCGGTCGCTGTCACCGGAGTCCCGCATCAAAAAGACCAATCCCGAGGCCAGGCTGGCCAGGATGGCGATCAGGACGAGGATGACGAAGGCCTTTACGAGCATGGCGGTCCCCATGGAGGAGAGGCCAAAGGGACCCAGTCTACCCCTTTCCCGTGGTGGTGGGACAGCGGGAGCGCATACCCCTGATTAGGCCCTTTCCCTTCCGGTACTGGGCACTCGGCCTGACGAGCCTAGCCCTGTTCCTGGGGCTGGTGGGCCTCGGCTTCTGGCAGCTCCAAAGGGCGGAGGAAAAGCAAGCCCTTTTGGAAGCCTGGCACAACGCCCGTCAGGGACCCCCGGTGCCCCTCGAGGAGGCCGGGGCTAGCGAAGCCGGGCGGTTCCAGCCGGTGCGAGCCGAGGGTCGCTACGACAGCAGACACCACTATCTGCTGGATAACCAGATCCGCGAGGGCCGTCCCGGGTTTGAGATCCTAACCCCCCTGCGGCTGGTGGGGGAGGACCGGGTGATCCTGGTGAACCGGGGATGGCTCCCCCGCGGCAAGAGCCGGGGGGATCTGCCGGAGATCCCTACCCCGGAGGAAGAGGTGGCCCTGACCGGCCAACTGGTGGATCCGCCCCAGGGGGGGCTCCAGCTGGGCCCGCCGGATCCCGGGAAGGGACGCTGGCCCAAGGTGGTTCAGTACATCGAGACCGATCGGGTGGCCCAACAGCTCGGGTCGCCGGTGGCGCAGCGTGTGATCCGACTGACTCCCGAATCGGCCCACGGCTTCCGGCGCAAGTGGCAAGATCCGGTCCCGTTCGGGCCGGAGCGCCATACCGGGTACGCGGTCCAGTGGTTCGCCCTGGCGGGGACCCTGTTGATCCTTTCCTTAGTAGCAGTCCTTCGAGGGAGGTCCCGTCGGCATGACAGGAAGGCCGGAGACTAGCCCGCGCCGGGGCGTCCAGGGTAGCGGGCGGATGCAGCTCCTCGCCTTGGCGGCCGTCTTCCTGGCGCCGGTGGTGATCGCCGCCGTGCTCTACGCCAGTGCTGGCCAGCAATGGCTAAAGGCGGGCGAGGGCCATCACGGTCAACTGATCCAGCCGCCGCGGGGGCTGGACAGCTTCCCCTTGCGCGGTCCGGACGGGGATCCCCTCGGTACGGAGTACCTGTTGGGCAAGTGGACCCTCGTGTACATCGGCCCCAGCGATTGCCCCGAGGATTGCCGCGGGGCCCTGGCAACGATGCGCCAGGTCCATAAGGCCCAGGGGCGCAATATCGGTCGGGTGCAACGGCTCTACGTGGCCGAGGGAGGGCTTCCGCCTGAGCCAACGCGGGAGCTGTTGGCTCGGGAGCATCCCCATCTCACGGTGGCCGTCCCCGGCCCGGAAGGGGCGGGAATGGCGCCCTTTCAAGCCGAAGGGGGCGAGGAGGCTGAAGGCATCTATATCCTGGATCCCAACGCCAACCTGATCATGCGCTACGCCCCGGGAGCCGAAGGGGATGGCATCCTGGACGATCTGGAGCACTTGCTGAAGCACTCCGCCATCGGATAGCCATGAGCCCGCCCCGCTTCCATCACCTGGCCCTCGCGGGGGCCGTCTTCGCCCTGGCCGTCGTCGTTCTGGGCGCCTATGTCCGGTTGGCCGGAGCCGGTCTGGGCTGTCCCGACTGGCCCGGGTGTTACGGCCACCTCACGGTTCCCGAAGCGGGAGCGCCGGAGACGGCTGAGTACGATCGCTCCCTGGAGCCGGCCAAGGCCTGGAAGGAGATGCTCCACCGCTATCTCGCGGGGACGCTGGGCCTGGTGGTCTTCGCCCTGGCGGCCTGGGCTTGGCGGCGCAGACGGATGCCTGGACAGCCGGTCAAGACCCCGCTCTTCCTGGTCGCCTTGGTGGTCTTCCAGGCCCTGCTCGGGATGTGGACAGTTACCTGGCTCCTCAAGCCGGTGGTGGTCACCGCCCACCTTCTGGGGGGCATGGCTACCCTTAGCCTGTTGTTCTGGCTGGGTCTGAACCCAGGTAAGCAGGGCAACGCCCAAGCCAGGGCGCCCGCCCTGTGGCAGCGCTGGACCGCGCTAGCCTTGGCGGTAGTGGCCATTCAGATCGCCCTGGGGGGATGGACGAGTGCCAACTACGCGGCCCTGGCCTGTCCGGATTTCCCGACCTGCCGGGGCCAATGGTGGCCCCCCATGGACTTCGCCGAGGCCTTCGTCCTCTGGCGCGGCCTCGGCATCGACTACGAAGGCGGCGTCCTCGGGCAGGCAGCCCTCACGGCGATCCATTGGAGCCATCGGCTCGGAGCCGTGATCACCCTCCTGGTGGTGGCGCCACTGTCCTTT
Organism: Gammaproteobacteria bacterium; assembly: GCA_018609925.1. Lineage (GTDB taxonomy): Bacteria > Pseudomonadota > Gammaproteobacteria > Thiohalorhabdales > Thiohalorhabdaceae > Thiohalorhabdus. Next base: position 11,960 of record JAHEOG010000162.1, on the reverse strand, counting down.
GCCCTTCTGCGAAGGGGGTCGGGGACCGGGCTCCGGACCGCCGCGGGCCTGGCGGGCCTATTGCTGTTGGGGCAGATCGGGCTCGGGATCGCCAATGTCGCCCTCGGTTTGCCCCTGCCGCTCGCCGCCGCCCACAACGGGGTGGCCGCCCTGCTGCTACTGGCCCTGGTGGGTATGTATCATTGCTTGCGAGCGGGGGGCTCCCCCGCTGGGCAAGGGGGCGATGAGGCGCCGAGCGTTGCGGGTGACTCGCCATGACCACCATTTTGGCCAAGCTCTTGACGGTTCCAAGTCAGTTCCCCTGGCGGGACTACTACGAGCTCTGCAAGCCCCGGGTGGTGGCGCTGATTGTGTTCACCGCCATGGTGGGGATGCTGCTTTCCACCCCGGGTCTGGTGCCGCTGGACGCCTTCTTGTTCGCCACCCTTGGCATCGGGCTCTCGGCCGCATCGGCGGCGGCGGTGAATCACGTCGTGGACGAGAAGGCGGACGCCATGATGGGCCGCACGCGTCACCGGCCCCTGCCCACCGGGCACCTGAGCGCCACGGCGGCCTTGGGCTTCGCCTTCGTTTTGGGCTTGGTGGGCATGGCCATCCTGATCTGGCTAGTCAATCCCCTGACGGCCTGGCTCACCTTCGCCTCGTTGGTGGGCTATGCCGTGATCTATACCCTGTTCCTCAAGCGGGCGACGCCCCAGAACATCGTGATCGGGGGCGCCTCGGGCGCGGCTCCGCCCGTGCTGGGATGGACGGCGATCACGGGCGAGCTCCATCCCCATGCCCTGCTGCTTTTCCTGATCATATTCGCCTGGACGCCGCCCCATTTCTGGGCCTTGGCGATCGCTCGGTACCACGACTACGCCAAGGCGGACATCCCCATGCTGCCGGTGACCCATGGGCTACACCTGACCCGCTTGCACCTGCTGCTGTACACGGTTTTGCTCTTCCTGGTCACCCTGCTGCCCTTCGCCACGGGGATGAGCGGCTGGCTGTATCTGGCGGGGGCGGTAGTCCTTGGGGGGATCTTCCTCGGCTATGCCGGCCGGCTCTATTTCACCGGCGACGACCGGCGGCTGGCCATGCCCACCTTCGGCTACTCCATCGCCTACCTCATGGCCCTGTTCGTATTCCTGTTCGTGGACCACTTCATGCCTCACCTGCGGGATCTGGTGGCCTAGCCCAGGGGGGGCACAAGGGCCCCCACAAGCCCGGTCAGGCGCCTCCGTATTCGCGGTAGTACTGCCCTACCCGTTCCACCTCGCTCCTGGATCCGATGACCACCGGCACCTTCTGGTGAAGGGATTCCGGCTTGCGGTCCAGCATCCGGGAGTGGCCGTCGGTGCAGGCGCCTCCGGCCTGCTCGGCCAGGAAGGCCATGGGATTGGCCTCGTAGAGCAGTCGGAGCTTTCCGGGGTCATCGGGCTTCTTGAGGTCCCTGGGGTAAAGGAAGACCCCGCCCCGGGTCAGGATCCGATGGAAATCGGCCACCATGGAGCCCACCCAGCGCATGTTGTAGTCCTCCCCCAGTGGGCCGTCCTTGCCCTGCTCGCAGTCGTGGATGTAGCGCTGAATGGCCGGCTCCCAGAAGCGCCGGTTACTGGCATTGATGGCGTATTCGTTGGTTTCCTGGGGGATCTGAAGGTCTTGATCGGCGAGGAGGAACTCCCCCAGGTAGGGATCGAGGGTGAAGGCGTGCACGCCCACCCCGGTGGTGTACACCAGCATGGTGGAGGATCCGTAGACGGCGTAGCCCGCCGCCACCTGGCGGGAGCCGGACTGGAGGAAGTCCTCGGGTGCGGGATCACTGCCCGGGTTGGGGGCCTCCAGCACAGAGAAGATGGTGCCGACGCTGATGTTGACATCGATGTTGCTGGAGCCGTCGAGCGGATCGAAGACGAGCAGATACTTGCCGCGGGGCGAGCCGGCCGCTAGGGCATAGGGGATCTCCAGCTCCTCCGAGGCCATTCCGGCCAGATGGCCGAGGGGGTCCATGGTCTCGAGCACGAGGTCATTGGCCGTGACGTCCAGCTTCTGCTGGGCCTCTCCGGCGGTGTTGGTGGAGCCGGCCTGCCCCCGCACTTCCAGGATCCCAGCCCGGTTAACGGCGCTGGATATGGCCCGGATGGCGGTGGTTAGATCGCTCATCAGGCGGGTGAATTCGCCCGTCGCCGAATGGTGGTGGCGCTCTTCGTCGAGAAGGAAGCGGGTTAAGGTGGTACCGATTTGCATAGGATCCTCGACTCGGATGGCTCGGAAGGGTGGTGGTTGAGCAAGGAGAGGCCAGGATAAAACAGCCGCTTGGCCCATGCATCGGTTCCGGCTCAGGGAGGCTCCGGATTGGGTCCTTTCCAAATACGGCGCTTCAACGCTCGATATGGGGGAATCGCTTCGTCACCACCCTCCTTGCGACGACGACGAGGGGTCATTCCGAGCGAGGCGACGGAATCTCCTGAAGCGGGCTCAATCTGGGAGATCCCTCGCCGCCGGCTTGGCTGCGCTCACGCGGAAGGAAACGGATCGGCGGAATCGGTTGGAGGCTCCCTCCACTGCCCCACTTGCCAGACCGGATCGGGGTGGACCCCAGGCGGCGGCTCCCCAGTGACCAAAAGGGTGGTGTCCCAGTCTTCCAAAAACCCCTGGATCCCTTGCCAAAGGGCACGGGCCTCGGCGGAGCCCATCCCGGCGAACGGGGTATCGAGAGCGAGGAAGGGCCGCCCGGAAGCCAGGGCCCCGGCCAGCGCCACCCGCCGGCGCTGGCCGGGGGTGAGGGCGCTGGGGGAATGCCCCAGGAAATCCGCGCATCCGGTGGCGCGGGCTGCCTCCCGGGCCCATTCCGGGGAAGGGGCGTTGAGGCCGATGTCCTCCCCGGCGTTGGAGCCGAGCAGTTGGTAGTCCGGGTTCTGGAATACCATGGCCACCTTTTCCGGTACCGGCGGTCCCCCTTCCAGGTAGACCGATCCGGATTCCGGAACCACCAGACCGGCGGACAGATACAGGACCAGGGTCTTGCCTTCCCCGGAGCACCCCTGGAGCCAGCCGATCTCCCCCGGGGCCAGCGCCAACTGGACCCCGCTCAGGGGAGGCAGGCCCACCCCGATCATCCGCAGCCGGCTCAAGCCCCGGTTCCGTGGGAGCCCCGGGCAAGCTCCCGGTAATCCTCCATCAGCACGTCCAGCTGCCGCTCGGTCTCCTGCCAAGGCCCATCGTTGTCGATGACATCATCGGCGAAACGCAGGCGCTCCTCCCGGGAGCATTGGGCCTCCATGATGGCCCGGATCTGTTCTTCAGGCCGATCTCCGCGCTCAACGGCCCGCTGCCATTGGCGCTCGGGGGGGACGTCGACGACCGCCACCCGGTCCACCGTGGGATGGGCCCCTGATTCCACCAGCAGGGGGGCCTCGTAGACGACCACAGCGTTGGGAAAGCGGGCACCGATGGCGGCGGCGCGCTCCCGCTCGAGGGCGTTGATGCGGGGGTGGAGGATCCGGTCGAGGACCGCACGCTTCTCGGGATCGGCGAAGACCCGATCGGCAAGGGCCCGGCGATCCAGGCGACCCTGGGTGTCCAAGATCTCCCGTCCGAAGGCCGCCACGACCTCGTCAAGGACACCGGAATCGGGAGCGAGGAGCTCGCGGGCGAGCTGATCGGCGTCCAGGAGGTGGGCCCCCTTTTCCATCAGGGCCCGGGCCACCGCGGATTTGCCCGAGCCGATGCCTCCCGTGAGGCCCACATGGAGCATGGCTATCGCCGAGGGTGGAAAGCGGTCTGCCTACCGTCAGCGGTACGGTGCTCGATCCGCTGCGGAACCGGGGTGGCCCGCCCGGACCGGTCCTGGTAGTCCGAGAAGGACCACCGCACCCCCTCCGGGGTCTCCAGGGCCAGAGGGCACCGGCAATCCCGACCCACCACCAGCCGAAGCCCGGCTCCCGGACGGGCGTGACCGAAGACGATCACCGGCCCGGAGCCTTCCCGCCAGTCCAGGGTGGTGGCCTCCGTATAAAGGCCGCGTTGCAGGAAGCGCTGGATGGGTCCTTCGGCGTTGTGGGGTCGCAAAAGCCAGGCGGGGGGCTGCTGCGTGACGGCCTCCCCCGGTTCCACCCGATACCGGGTGTTCCCTACCCCGCCGTCGGAGATCCAGCCCCGCAGGGCCTCGTGCATGCCGATGGGCTCCGCCGCCCCCGCGCTGGGCAGGAGGATCAGCCCGATAAGCCCGACAAGCCGAAATACCATCGGATCAGCTCGGCCTTCCAGAGGAAAAGGGCCCAGCCCCCGGCAGCGAGGAAGGGCCCGAAGGGGATGGCGAGGTGGCGGTCCCCGCCCCGGAAAAGGAGGATCAGTCCGCCGATTACACTACCGAGCAGGGCCGCGAGGAACAAGGCCAACAGCACGGCTACCGGTCCCAGCCAGGCCCCCTGGGCTCCGAGCAGCTTGAGATCACCGCCCCCCAGGCCCTCGCGACCGGTGGCCCGGCCATAGGCCCAGGCGGCGCCGAACAGGAGCCCATAGCCGACCGCCAGGCCGAGCAGCGAGTCCACCGGGCCCGGCATGCCCGGCCCGACCTCGGGACTCAAGGCGGGGAACCAAAGTCCAATCAGGCTCAGAAGGAAACCCGCTCCGGCCAGGGGGAGGGTCAGCCGGTCCGGGAGGATCCGCAGATCGAGATCGATCCGGGCCAGGGCGATCAGCCACCAGGTGAACACCAGCGCCGGCGCCAGGGAAGGGGTGGGGCCTAGGGCGGCGGCCGTGACCCCGGTCAGGACCGCGGTGGTCGCCTCGGTCAGGGGATAGGTCAAAGCGATCCCGCGGCCGCATTCGCGGCAGCGCCCCCCAAGGAGCAGGTAGCTGATGACGGGGAGGTTCTCCCAGGCCCGCAGCCGATGGCCGCAATGGGGGCAGGCGGAGCCCGGCGCGATTAGGGATTCGCCCCGGGGGAGCCGGTGGGCCACCACGTTGAGGAAGCTCCCCACCACCAGGCCGAGGACGGCGGCGCCGGCTAGGGGCCCGATGGCCACGGAGTCACTCCATTCCCAGCTTCTGGATGCGGTAGCGCAGTGAGCGCAGGCTGATGCCGAGCCTCTGAGCAGCGGCGGTCTTGTTGCCCTCGGTGGCCTGGAGGGCCTCCCGGATCAGGTTCCGCTCGGTGTCATCGAGGTAGCGGTCGAGCTGGAAATCCGCCGTATACGGACGTTGGGCCTCGCCGATGTCCGGGTCGCGCTCGTGGGAAGCGCGAATCGCCTCGGCCGGGATGGTGGAACCGTCGGAAACATTCAGGGCGCGCTCCAGGATGTTCTCCAGCTCACGGACATTGCCCGATAGAGGCTGGGCCTTGAGCCGCTCCAGTGCCCCCGCGCTTAAGGCGGGGGGTGGCGGATCGTCCATGCGTCGGTGGCGGCGGACCAAGAGGGTCTTGGCGATGTCCTCGATGTCCTCTGGATGCTCCCGCAGAGGCGGAATGTGGACCTGGAGCACGTCCAGGCGGTAGAAGAGGTCCTCCCGGAACCGTCCCGCCGCGACCTCCTCCCGGAGGTCCCGATGGGTTGCCGCCAAAATGCGGACATCGATGGGGACCTCGCGGGTGGCCCCGAGGGGCCGGATGGCCCGCTCCTGGAGGGCTCGCAGCAGGTTGGCCTGGATGGAAAGGGCCAGGTCGCCAACCTCGTCCAAGAAGAGGGTTCCCCCCTCCGCCTCCTGGAAGAGGCCTTCCTTGTCCGCTGTGGCCCCGGTAAAGGCCCCTTTCCGGTAGCCGAACAGCTCGCTCTCGATGAGGTGCTCCGGGATGGCGGCGCAGTTCATGGGCACAAAAGGCCCCCGGGGACGTAGGCTGGCCTGGTGGATCGCCCGGGCGGCCAGCTCTTTGCCCGTCCCGCTCTCCCCGGTGATGAGCACAGGGGCCTCGCTCCCGGAAACCTGGATCACCTGGCGGCGGACCTCCTCCATGGTCGGACTCCGCCCCACTAGGTCGGCATCGAGGTCGCTGGGCCGGGTCTCGGTGCGACCGAGCTGGATGCCGTGCTGGACCAGCGAGCGCAGGCGATTGGTGTCGATGGGCTTGGAGAGGTAGTCGAAGGCACCGGCGCGCATGGCCTCCACCGCGCTCTCCGGGGTGCCGTAGGCCGTGATGACGGCCACCGGGCGTGGCGGGTCCATCTCCCCCGCCCGACGGACCACCTCCATGCCGTCCCCATCCGGCAGCCGCAGGTCGGTAAGGATCAGGTCCGCCGTTCCTTGGGCGAGGAGGGGATCCGCTTCGGCGATGGTGCCGGCCTCTTGGATCCGGAATCCCTGGGGCTCGACAGTGGCGGCGATGAGCTCGCGGATGGAGGGCTCATCGTCGATGATCACCAGCTCTTCGCTCACTCCTATCCCCTTTCGCGGCAGCGCTCCGGCAGCTCCAAGGTCACGCGGGCTCCTCCCGCCGTGCGGTTGGCGACCACGATGGTGCCATGATTGGCCTCCACCAGCTCTTGCACCAGGCCGAGGCCGAGTCCGGTTCCCTGGGGGCTGGTGGTATAGAAGGGCTCGAAGATGCGGTCGTGCGCCTCGGCCGAGATCCCCGGTCCGGAGTCGAGGACCTCGATGCGGGTTCGCCCTTCCTCGGTCCCCTCTGCCCGGATGATTCCGGGGTGGTCTTGATCGACCTGGCCATGACGAAGGGCGTTGACCCCCAGGTTCCACAGGATCTGGTGGAGGTGACCTTCATCGATGCAGACGGTCAGGCCCGGAGGCACCTGACACTCGAAACAGGATACATCTTCCCAGTTGTCCTCACTGCCTAGCAGACGCACGGCATTTGCCACAACCGGGGCCAGCTCCAGGGTCTGTAGCTGTCCGGAAGGGGGCCGGAGGTGACGCAGCAAGGTCTCCACCCACTGGTTCATGCGTCGGGCCTCATCCCGGATGATCCGGGTCATCCGGGGATTGGCTTCCTGCTCGGTCAGGAGCTGCCCGGCCTGCTGTATGGAGGAAAGGGGGTTGCGGATCTCGTGGGCGAGGTTGGCGGATAGCCGTCCCATCGCGGCTAGACGCTCGATGCGCTCCTGTTGGCGCTGCCGCTCCCGTGCCGCGGTGAGATCCTGGAGGTGGATCAAGGTGCTGTCGGGATCGTCTCCCAGGCCGGTGAAGCGATAGGCCAGGATGTGGGGATTGTTCTGATTATCGGTGTTACCGGGGGGCTGGATCTCCCCGTTTGCCGACCCTGTTCCTTGCCGCCAGTTCTCGTAGAGCCGGTACAGCTCAGGAAATCGGCTTTCCAGCCGGGAGTTCGTGGCCTCGCCGGTTCCGGGGAGCAGGAGCCGCTCAGCCTCGGGATTGCTGAGCTGGATCCGGCCCTGCCGATCAACAACCAAAAGCCCGGTTTGGACCCGCTCCAGGACCTCCTCCGCCAGTGCCGTCAGGGCCTGGATGTCGCGCTCCCGGCGCCGGGTTTGCGCCTCTTGGCGATACAGCCGGTTGCTCAGTCCGTCTGCCAGGGCGGCCAGGGCGATAAGCAAAAGGCCGTTGAGGAAGAGCTCCTGCAAGGCCGAGGAAGGGCTTGGTCCCCCCATGGCCAGATACCCCAGGCCCTCCAGCAGGAAGGCAGCGACAGCGGCATAGTAGGAGGTTCCGGGGCCAAGGAGGAAGCTGGTGGAGACCACCACCAACGGGTAGAGGAAGACCAAGGGCCCGTCTACCGGTCCGGAGAGCCAAACCAGCAGGGTGACTGCTAGGAAGTCCCCAAGGACAAGGGCCTGGGCCAGTGGGACGCTCGGTCCGGTGCGCCGGAGGCGGTATAGGACCCAGAGCCCGAGGACCACGACGACGCCGATGGCTGCGGTGGTTTCCAGGAGGCGGAGGCGATCCAGGGGTGGGATATCGCCCCAGACCGAGGCCAGGGCGGCCAGCAGAAAGCCCAGGGCGGTGCGATAGAGCACCGCCCGTCGAAGGGTGGTAACGCCGGGCGTCCATCCCGTCGCCATGGGTAGGCTACTGACCGATTACCTCGCCCATCTTGAAGATCGGCAGGTACATGGAGATCACCAGACCGCCCAGGACCACGCCCAGGACCACCATGATGATGGGCTCTAGGAGATCCGTTAGCCCGTCCACCGCGGCGTCCACCTCCTGTTCGTAGAAATCGGCGATCTTGGCGAGCATGGTCTCCAGGCTGCCGGCCTCCTCCCCGATGGCGATCATCTGGGTGACCATGGGAGGGAAGACCCCCGAGTCCTCCAGGGGATCGGAAAGGCGCTGGCCCTGCTCCACGGCCGTCTGGGTATCCTGGATGGCCTCCTGGACGATGCGATTACCGGCGGTGCGGCCGACGGTGTCCAGGATCTCGAGCATGGGCACCCCGGCCGCGGATAAGGTGGCGAAAGTGCGCGTCATGCGGGCGATGGAGGCCTTGAGGGCGATGTCCCCGAAAACGGGGAGCCGCAGGACATTGCGGTCCACCTCCCGGCGGAAGGGCTCGACCTTCTGGTAGGCCTTGCTGAAGGCATAAGCGAAGGCAATGATCCCGCCGAGGATCCAGTACCAGTTGGCCCGGAAGCCTTCGGAAAGGCCGATGACGAACTGGGTCGGGGGCGGCAGGGTGGTGCCGAAGCCCTGAAAGATCTCCTGGAACTGCGGGATGACCCAGACCAGGAGCACGGCGGAGACCAGGAAGGCCACCGCGATCACGGCCACCGGATAGAACAGCGCCGATTTGACCTTGGATCGCAGGGCTTCGGTCTTTTCCTTGTAGGTGGCGAGGCGGTCGAGGACGGTGTCCAGGATGCCGCCCTTCTCCCCCGCCCGGACCATGTTGACGTAGAGCTCATCGAAGACATGGGGATGCGCGGCCAGGGCATCCTGCAGGGGCTGGCCGGCCTCCAGGTCGCTGGCGACCTGATTGATCACCTTGCGCATGGCCGCGTTATCGCTGCCCCGCCCGATGAGCCGGAAGGCCTCCACCAGGGGCAGGCCCGCGTTGATCATGGTGGAGAGCTGGCGGGTCATCACCACCACGTCGTGGATCCTGATCTTCTTCCCGCTCTGGAACAGTGGCTGGGGCTTCTTCTTGACCCGGTGGGGGATGATGCCCCGCTGGCGGAGGGCGGCGGTGGCCGCCTCCCGGGAGATGGCCTCGATCTCGCCTTTCTGGGACCGGCCCTGACGGTCCTGGCCCTTCCACTGGAACTCCACCGGGTCCGGCTTCTTCTGGGCTTGGGCTTCGGCCATACGGGACGCTCCTTGACCGGTCTTCCGTTTACTCCCCGGGAGGGCTCCCCAAGAGCTGGATCACGGGCTCTACGGCCGGGTCGCTGCCGGTCCACAGACGGTAGCTGGCCGCGCCCTGGCGCACCAGCATACCAAGGCCGTTGCTGGCCGCCAGTCCCAAGCTCCGGGCCTCCTGCAGCAGGGGCGTCTCCGCCGGGCTATAGATCAGATCGTAGACCCCGGCGTCGACGCGCGCCCGGCTCAGATCGCAGCCGGGAACCGTTTCCCCCTTCAGGCCCAGGCTAGTGGTGTTCACGATCAGACCGGCCTGTTGGATCCAAGCCCCCAGCTCGGGGGAGTCCAGGGCAATTGGTTTTCCCCGGTCGGGACAGAGCTCCTCGACCAGCCGCTCGGCCTTGTCGGGACTGCGATTGGCGATCGCGATCTCGGGAATGGGCGTCTCGACCAGGGCGTGGATCACCGCCCGGCAGGCCCCGCCGGCCCCCAGGACCAGTGCGGGCTTGCCTTGCCACGAGCGGTCGGGAAACTGCGCCCGCAGATCGGCCAAAAAGCCCTCGGCATCGGTGTTGTCGCCCACCAGCCGACCCTGGCGGTCGATCACCGTGTTGACCGCCCCAATGGCCCGGGCCGCCGGCGCCAGCTCGTCTAGAAAATCCGTGGCGGCCTCCTTGTGGGGCACGGTTAGGTTGACGCCCAGAACCGAAAGGGCCGGCAGGGCGCGCAGGGCGGTTCTCAGGTTCTCGGGGCTAACCCGGAACGGGACATAGACGGTGTCGGCGCCGGTGCTGCGGGCGAACTCGGCGTGCATGCGCGGCGACAGGCTGTGCTCCACCGGGTCGCCGAAGACGCCCAGAACCCGGGTGGCTCCCGAGATCATGGGGAGGCCCCAGAGGTCGGCGAAGCCAGATGATTTGCCTTGGCCCCAGCGCCGTCCCCTTCCCGGTAGCTTTCCAGCCGCGCCGCCAGGGCCTCCTCCAGGCCCGCCCCGGCGGGACGGACCTCGATGATCCGGTGCCCCTGGCTCTGGAGCCGGGATAGGGTTGCCTGGAGCTTGTCCCCCTCGGTCTCCAGGGCCCACTGGTCTTCGGCCTCCCGCTCGGCTCCCCCTTCGTCCGGCGGGTCCTCGCCGTGGGTGCGGACCCGGTAGCGGGTCACGTTGTCGGCGATCAGCCGGGCGGGGGTGCTGATCTCCCGTAGGGCGCCTTCGAAGAGGATCCCCACCCGGTCCGCCAGGCGCTCCACGTCGGCCAGGATGTGCGAGCTCAGCAGGATGGTGCCGCCGCGGTCCCGGAAGGCGATGAGGAGCTCCACCACCTCCCTGCGCCAGATGGGGTCCAGGGTGGTCAGGGGCTCGTCGGCCACGACCAGCTCGGGACGGCCCGCCAGGGCGTGGGCGATGGCGACGCGCTGGACCATGCCCCGGGAGAACCGGCGCAGGGGGGTGGCCGCCTCGCCCGAGAGCCCCACCGATTCCAGCTGCTGCCGGGCGTCGGCTCGCGCCTCCTCGCGGTTCAGGCCCTGCATGCGGGCGGCCCCATAGACCGTCTCGAAGGCGGTGAGGTGGTGGTAGAGGGATGGGCTCTCCGGGATGAAGCCCACGCCCCGGCGGGACTCCGATCGGTTCGCGGGAACGCCGTTCAGACGGATCTCGCCTTCGGTGGGGAAGATCAGGCCCATGAGCCCCTTTAGGGTGGTGCTCTTGCCGGCCCCGTTGGGACCGATGAGCCCGAAGGCCTCCCCGGGGCGCAAAGCTAGGTCCAGGCTCTGTAGCCCCGTCTTTTTGCTCCTCCGGCCCAGCCAGTCCCGGTCCCGATAGACCTTGGTGAGGCCGTCGGCCTCGATAGGAGGCGCCGCGTTCGCGCTCATGCCGTCGGCCTCCTACCGGAGTTTTTCCGGTAATTGGGGGTCCTGGCGCAGGGGCCGAGGCCGCTTGATCCGGACCTCGCCCTCTTTCGTGAGGACGTAGCCCTCTCCGAGGGGATCCTGGGGGATGGCTTCCAGCCTGGCAAAGCCGATCAGGGCGTCAAAGGATTCCGGCGCCTTCCCCCGGTTGGCCCGATAGGCCTTGGCTGCCTCCCGTAGTCGGATCAGTCCCTGGAGCTGGGTCCTTCGGGCCTGCAGGCGGCGCTTGAGCCGTCCTGCGCGGGTGGAATCGGCCATTGCCGCGATGACCTTGAGGGCCTCCCGGGGATCGTGCCCCAGGGCCTCCCAGTGGGCGGCCATGGCCATCAGCGATTGGCGGTTGCCGGTGGAGCGCCGCGCGGCCTCCCGGATGAAGGGAGCGGCCTCCCCGGGCCGCTTCCGGAAGTAGTAGAGGTTGAAGCCCCGGAAGAAGGCCGGCAGCCAGTCCCAGGGGCGGCCCGCCATGGCCCGGGCCTGAATGCGCTGGTTGGCCTCGACGAGCCCGGCCCAGGGCAGGATCGACTGACTTATGTAGTAACCGTCCTCGTGGGCCCGATTGAGCCGGGTGGTCGAGTCCATGAGCCGGGCGAACAGGGCCTTCTGCCCGGAATCCTCGAGATGGGTCGCAACCACGGCGCCGCGGATCGCCTGGAGGTTGGCTGCAAGATGGCGATCTCCCCCGGCCAGGACCACGGACAGGCTCGGCGGCAGGACCAATTCGAGCCTCGGGTCCCAGGGCTCTGCCTCCCGTTCATGGACCTTGAGAAGCCCATTGGACAGGACAAAACCGATGACCCCGGCGAGAATAAGGGTGGCGCCGACGCCGCCGGGCCAGGGAGGGCGCATAGGCGATCCTCAGG
>JAHEOG010000161.1 GCA_018609925.1 Gammaproteobacteria bacterium | reverse complement strand
GGGCCCTGGAGCGGGCCCGTGAGGCCGGGGACCGCGCCGAGGTCCCGGTGGGGGCGGTGGTGGTGCGCGGCAACGCGCTGCTCGCCTCGGCCGGCAACCGGCCGGTGGGCGAATCCGATCCCACCGGCCATGCCGAGATTCGGGCCCTGCGGATCGCCTGTCGCAGCGCGGGCAATTATCGCCTGCCCGAGGCGGTGGCCTATGTGACCCTTGAGCCCTGCCTCATGTGCGTTGGGGCCCTCGTTCACGCCCGGGTCCAGCGGGTGGTCTTCGGGGCCGCCGATCCCAAAAGCGGGGCCGCCGGCTCCGTGGTGGACGGCGTTAACCTCCCTGGGCTCAATCACCGGCCCGAGGTGACGGGAGGGGTCCTGTCCGAGGAATGCGCCCGGATGCTGCAGGAGTTCTTTTCCCGCCGCCGGGAAGGGAATGCTTGGCCGGGATGCTAGAATGCCGCGCCACCGGCCCCGGTAGCTCAGCGGATAGAGCAACGGCCTCCTAAGCCGTAGGTCGCAGGTTCGAGTCCTGCCCGGGGCGCCAGACCCCCCAATAAGAAGCCCCGCCTATCAGCGGGGCTTGGCTTTCCTAGGACCGGGGATTCCGGCTAGCGATCCAGGCGCTTGTACTTGGGCCGCCGCGGCTGCTCGTCGCCGAGGCGCTTCTTGCGGTCCGCCTCGTACTCGCTGTAGGGGCCTTCCATGAACACCACCTGGCCGTCCTCCTCGAAGGCCATGGTGTGGGTGGCCACCCGGTCCAGGAACCACCGGTCGTGGGAGACCACGATGGCGCTGCCCGGGAAGTCCAGCAGGGCCTGTTCCAAGGCGCGCAGGGTCTCGACGTCCAGGTCGTTGGTGGGCTCGTCCAGCAGGAGCACGTTGCCGCCCTTCTGCAGCAGCTTGGCCAGATGCACGCGGTTGCGCTCGCCGCCCGAGAGCTCGGCCACCCGCTTCTGCTGGTCAGCGCCGGAGAAGTTGAAGCGGCTAACGTAGGCCCGCGACGGGACCTCCCAGCCGCCCACCTGGATGTAGTCGGCGCCGTCCGAGATCTCCTCCCAGACGGTGTTGTTGCCGTTCAGGGAATCCCGGCTCTGATCCACGTAGGCCAGCTCCACCGTGTCCCCCAGCTCGATGGTCCCCTGATCCGGCGCCTCCTCGCCGGTGATGAGCCGCAGGAGGGTGGTCTTGCCGGCGCCATTGGGCCCGATGACGCCGACGATGGCCCCGCTCGGGATCAGAAAGGACAGCCCCTGGTAGAGCTCCCGGTCGCGGAAGCGCTTGGACAGGTTCTCGGCCTCCACCACCTTGTCGCCCAGCCGGGGCCCGGGCGGGATGTAGATCTCGTTGGTCTGGGCGCGCTGCTGGTATTCGGGCTGGGCCAGCTCGTCCAGGCGCTTGAGGCGGGCCTTGTTCTTGGATTGGCGGCCCTTGGGGTTGGAGCGGGCCCACTCCAGCTCTTCCTTCATGGCCTTCTGGCGAGCGGATTCGGCCTTCTCCTCCTGCTCCAGGCGCTTCTCCTTGTACTCCAGCCACTGGGAGTAGTTGCCCTGGAAGGGGTAGCCGTGGCCCCGGTCGAGCTCCAGGATCCAGCCGGCGACGTTGTCCAGGAAGTAGCGGTCGTGGGTCACGGCCACCACGGTGCCGCTGAATTCGCCCAGGTAGCGCTCCAGCCACTCCACCGACTCGGCGTCCAGGTGGTTGGTGGGCTCGTCCAGGATGAGCAGGTCGGGACTGGCCAGCAGGGTTCGGCACAGGGCGACGCGCCGGCGCTCGCCCACGGATAGGCTGGCCACCTCCGCCTCCCAGGGCGGCAGCCGCAGGGCATCCGCGGCCACCTCCAGGCGCCGGTCCAGGTCCCAGCCGTCGGCGGCGTCGATCCGCTCCTGGAGCTCACCCTGTTCGGCGATCAGGGACTCGAAGTCGGCGTCCGGATCGGCGAAGGCGGCGGTGACCTCGTTGTAGCGGTCCACCAGGGCCTTGGTCTCGGCCACGCCCGCCTCGACGTTGCCCCGGACATCGGTGGTCTCGTCCAGCTCGGGCTCCTGGGGCAGGTAGCCGATCCGGATCCCGGGCTGGGGCCGGGCCTCGCCCTCGTATTCGGTGTCCTCTCCCGCCATGATCCGCAGCAGGGTCGACTTCCCGGCGCCGTTGTAGCCCAGGACCCCGATCTTGGCCCCGTAGTAGAAGCTGAGATTGATGTCTTCCAGGACCGTGCGCTTGGGCGGCACGACCTTGCTCAAACCGGTCATGGTGTAGATGTACTGGGCCATACCCTCCTGCCCGGGTGTGGTGGTGGATGGGCCCCCTATTTTCCGGGCGGAGCCGGGCGCCGGGAAGGGGCGGGTCCCCATTTCCGGCATGGCGCTCAGCCGGAGCCCGCCAGCGCGGCCAGCTTGTGGTCGTATAGGGGGCCCATGTGGGACCAGTCGAAGCGGGCGATTGCCTCCGCCAGCCTTTCCGGGGGCAGGGCCGGGCCGTCCCGGAGCAAAACGGCCAGGCGCTCGGCCAAATCTTCCTCCGGACGGTAGAAGCAGACCCGGTGCTCGGGCTCGGGCAGCAGCTCGGGGTAGGCCAGGGCGTCGGGCAAAAGGGGAAAGGTCTGGCAATACACGGCCTCGGCGACGCTGATGCCGAAGAAGTCGTGACGGCTGGTGACGGGCAGGAGATCGGCAGCCCAGAGCCAGCGGGCGTAATCGGCCCGATCCTCGGCGAAGCCGAAGCGCACCAGCCGGTCCCCCAGGCGCTGGCGGGCCTCATCGAAGATGGGCGGATAGCGCTGCGAGTGGGCCCCCAGCACCGCCACCTCGAACTCGTGGCCCGCTTCGGCCAGGCGGAACAGGGCCCGGAAGAAGGGCTCCGGTCCCTTGTCGTGCTCCCACCGGTGGCTCCACAGGATGAGCGGGGTCCCCTCCCTCGGTGCCTGCGGGCGATGGGCGTCGAGGGCCCGCAGGTCCAGGCCCAATGGCACCACCTCCGCCGTTTCGGCCACCTCGGCCAGGCTTTCCTGCTCTTGGTGGTCCCGCATCCGCGAAAGCATGTCGCGCACGCCGTCCAGGAAGGTGTCCCGGTTGTGGGCCGAGTTGAACCAAATGGCGTCGGCGGCGAGGGCGGTGGCCAGGTTGATGAAGCCGTAGTGCGTGTCCCGGCCCCGGCGGACGTCCCGGTCCCCGGGCGACCAGGGGTAGGCGAGCTGGTTCTCATGGAAGTACGCCACCACGGGGATCCCGGCCGTGCGCTCCCGGGTCAGGGCCAGAAAGCCCGTCAGGTCGAGCATGTCGGTGGCGACGATCGCATCCGGGCGGAGATCCCGTTCCTCCAGCGCCCGGGCCAGGGTGAGGGCACCGCCGTGCATGCGCCACTTCCAGTTGCGCCCGGGGAGGGTGAGCCAGTGCCAGCGGTGGCTGGAATGCTCGGAAAGCCCGTGCGCCCAAGCGGCGTGCGAGCCCGCGAAGTACGGCTCGACGAGGAGGATGTCCATGGCTCCTCCCGCTAGGGGGTAGCAAATCCGCTCCATTCTGCCAGGCCCGGACTCCTTCCCGGACCGACCATGGCTGTCCGGATCCGATTCCCTAACCGCTTGGCTACTCGGGATGACCCTTCTAGACTCGGGTCCCTTTGGGAAGATTTCCCAAAGGGGCAACGGGCGGGGACGGTAGCGCGACCGATGGCCGACGGCTTGGACTGGACACGCGTGCCCGGAGCGCTTCCCTGGACCCGCCTCGGGGGAGTGCTTGTGGCGGCGCTTGTGGCCGGGTGCGCAGGGTTCCAGGAGTACCAGGCCGAGCCGCTGGACCCGGAAGCCTTCCCCAAGGGCTTCGCCGGTCGGAGCTTGGGTAATCCCGAGCTGCGGAGCTACCTGGAGGAAACCGGCTTCGAGGCCCCGGCGCAAGGCCAGGGGTGGGGCCTTACCGGGCTGACCCTGGCCAGCTTCTACTACCACCCGGACCTGAGGGTGGCCGAGGCCGATTGGCAGGTGGCCCGCGCCGGGGAGGAGACCGCGGGACAGCGCCCCAATCCCCGGTTCAACATGCCGCTGGAGTACCACAGCGATACCGATGACAGCGATTCCTCGCCCTGGACCGTGGGCACCGTCCTCGACGTGCTGTTCGAATGGCCCGGCAAGCGGGAAGCCCGGACGGATCGGGCCGAGGCCTTGAGCGCCGCCGCCCGCATCGAGGTGGAGCACACCGCCTGGCAGCTGCACAGCCGGATCCGGAAGGCCCTCCTGGACCTCCGGCAAGCGCGGAAGAAGGAGCGCCTGCTGCAGCAGGAGGTGGTTATCCTCTCGGAGATCGCCGAGCTGCTGGAGGCCCGGGCCGAGGCCGGGGAGGTCAGCGCCTTCCGGACGACCGCCACCCGCATGGAGCTGGCCCGCGCCCGGATCGGGCTGACCAAGCAGCAGGGCCGGATCGCCGACGCCCGCCACACCCTGGCCCGGGCCGTGGGGGTCCCCGCCTCGGCGCTCGACGGCGTCCGACTGGCCCCGGAGACGGCGGTGGACACCGCGGATCGGGATGTGGATCCGGAGTCCCTGCGCGGCATCGCCCTACGCCAGCGCTACGACATCCGCAAGGCCCTGGCCCGCTACACCGCCCGCGAGGCCGCGC
>JAHEOG010000160.1 GCA_018609925.1 Gammaproteobacteria bacterium | reverse complement strand
CCTGAGGTTGCGGAAGGGCTCGAGGCCGAGGTCCAAGCCTTTTTGGAGGCCCGATGGCCCTTCGACGCAATCGGCTCCGCACCTGGGGAGACCATGATCGATCGGGCCCGCTATCTGGTGGGGGAATGGCTGGAGGGGCCCTTCCCGGTGCGATCCAGCCACTAGCCTCAAGCGCCGGGACCCCTTCTAAGTTGCCTCCACCTTTATTCGGGGTGCCTGGATCCAGGTGCCTCGGCAATCGGGGCACTTGCCGGGCTTGGTGAGGTGGTCTCGGTCGAAGACGAAATCGCACTTGCGGCAGCGGGCCGGGAATACCACCAGCCGGTAGGGCTCGTTGCGGAAGCTCTGGCGCAAGTGCTCGATCTCGCCCGCCATCTCCCGTTCAGAGATCCCGTAGGAGCGGGCTAGCTCGGCTACTTCGATCGGGTTCTCTCGGAGGAGATCGATCAGTGCTTTGCGATACAAGGCACTCCCTAAGGGGTTGGGAAGGAAAGGGGGAGGCTCCTGGCATCAAGGCTCGCAGAGCCTATGATACCCTTCCAAGCTCAAGCCGCACACGCGAGCCCCATCAGTGCAGCGGGATCCGGTCTAGGCTCCGATGACGCGGCTTCAAGCCCATCGCTCCATCCAGATGGGGGCATCCCTTGAAAAGCCATCGCCAAGAGCTCTGGTTCGAGGTGCCCGGGCGACGGGGGTTCGTCAATATCACCCCGGACGTGGAGCAGGCCCTGGCCGACAGCGGGATCCAGGAGGGCCTGGTTCTGGTCAACGCCATGCATATCACCGCATCGGTTTTCATCAATGACGATGAAAGCGGCCTTCTCCAGGACTTCGAGCGCTGGCTGGAGTGGCTCGCCCCCTATGATTCCGGCACGGACCGGTACCTGCATCACCACACCGGAGAGGATAACGGGGACGCTCACCACAAGCGGGAGATCCTAGGCCGTCAGGTGGTGGTGGCGGTAACCGAAGGCCGGCTGGATTTCGGGCCCTGGGAGCAGATCTTCTACGGGGAGTTCGACGGTGGTCGACCCAAGCGGGCCCTGGTCAAGACCATCGGCGAGTGAGCCCGCGATCGGCCACCTAGATTGGAGCTTCCCCCGGCGAAGGGTGTCCAGACCTCCGCAGCTTTGGGCTGTCCCCCTTGCGGGTGGCTCCGCAGCCAGGACATGTCCGAGGACGCTTGCCTTGGGTACCGGCAGCGCGCCCTGTCCTGCGGTCCAGCGGGACCGGGTGCGATCCAAGAACCGCTCAGGCGGAGAGCTCCTCCGGAACGCGGCCGGTGTTGAGGATCCGGTCGAGCTGGCTGGCGGGCTGGGGAGGGGCGAAATAGAATCCCTGCGCCTCTCGCGCGCCCCGTTCCCGGAGCCACTGGCATTGGGCCCGGGTCTCGACTCCCTTGGCAACCACCTCGATCCCAACCTGTTCGGCCAGGGCGTAGGTCAGCTCCAGCAGGCGCACCGGCTCGGATACCGTTCGGGCTGCCAGGGCCCGGGGGGCGAGGCCGTTGGATAGCTTGAGCTTGGTGATATACCCGGTGCCAAGGAGGGCCAGAGGCATGGAGCCGTCGCCGAAGCTATCGATGGTTACCCCCACCCCCAGGGATCGCAGGGCCTCCAGGGTTTCCCGATGAGCTGTGTCGTCCTCGCGCAGGAAGGTCTCCGGGATCTCCAGCTCCAGGTTGGTGGGGGCCAGTCCCTGTTCGGCGGGGATCTCCTCCAGAGCCTTTCGAAGGCCGGCGCGATCCTGCCATTGCTCCCATTAGAGGTTGACCCCCACCGGGCAAGGGTCCCGGAATCCTTACCCCATTGACGGAGCTGTTGGCTAACCCGGCGAAGGACCCACCGAACGATCCGATGGGCCAGGTCGGGATTCGGGGGGGCCTTCCAGAAGCTTGAGGGCCCGATGATCCCCTGCTGGGGATGATGCCAGCGAAGCAGGGCCTCCAACCCCCCCCAGTCGCTGGTCCCAGAGCCGTACCTCGGGCTGGTAATAGAGGAGAAGCTCTTCCCGGTCCAGGGTTCCCGTATCCTCGAATCTCCCGACCCCCGGCTTTTCGCCCCATTCGGGGGTGGCGCCGTCGAACTTGTGCCCGGGAAGAACCCCTGGCGGAGCTGGTTGCGCCCTTTGCCCTTGGCGGCGTACATGGCCTGATCGGCCGCATCGATCAGCTCCTCCGAGGACCGATCGGAACCCGCCGGTGCGGGGCATTCGAGCAGTCCGATGCTAAGGGCGGGCTGTACGGTCTGTCCGCTTTCCAGGCGGAAGGGCTCTTGGAAGGCGGCCATGAGCGGCTCGGCCACCGGCTGACCGAAGCAGTTCTCTCGCCCGTCCAGAAGGATGACGAATTCATCGCCGCCGATACGAGCCACCGTATCCGTCCCCCGGACGGTCCGGGCTAGACGGGCCGCGGCTTCCCGCAGGATGGCATCGCCCGCCCCGTGCCCCCAGCGGTCATTGACCTCCTTGAATCCGTCCAGATCGACAAACAGCAAAGCGAAATCGCTTTCCTTCCGCTGGCTGCGGGCCTGGGCCTTCTCCAGGCGATCCTCGAGGGTGGCTCGATTGGGGAGCTCGGTGAGGGGGTCGAAGTAGGCGAGCCGGAGGAGCCGTTGCTCTTCCTGGCCCTGCCTGTCGGTAATATCGGTGAACAGGCCGAGGTAGCGGTTTACCCGACCTCGGGGGTCCTTGACTGCGGTTATGGTCAGCCACTCCTTGAAGAT
This sequence comes from Gammaproteobacteria bacterium, assembly GCA_018609925.1. Classification (GTDB taxonomy): domain Bacteria; phylum Pseudomonadota; class Gammaproteobacteria; order Thiohalorhabdales; family Thiohalorhabdaceae; genus Thiohalorhabdus. The sequence goes on along the minus strand of JAHEOG010000160.1, from coordinate 13,419 downwards.
CTCCCCGCTCTTCCGGCGCTTCCACAACGTGCCTTGGCAGGAACCTTCCGTGCGTATGGTCTCCCACATGCATCGATAGAATTCAGGCGCTTGCCAGCCGGAGCCGAGCACATCCCCGGGCCGGGGGCCGACCGCCTCGTCCTGAGAATATCCGGTGATCCGCGCGAAGGCCTCGTTAACTCGCTCGATCCGCCCCTGGGCGTCCGTGATCATGATCGCTTCCCGGGTCCCCTGGAAGACCAAGGCGGCCTGTTGGATCTCGCCTTCCAGGGCCTTGAGCTCGGAAAGGTCCTGTACGGTTTCCACTACGTAGGCGGTGTCATCCCGCCCGGCCCGAACCGGGCTTGCGAAGACTTCCACCGGGACGGGGTTGCCCTGGGCGTTAAGGTGTAGGTGTTCCGCCCGGATGGGTCCCTCGGCCTCCCGGAGACGCTCCCGGGTGCTGGCCTCGGTGGCGAGACACGGAGGTGTGCACTGGTGGTCAAGGCAATATCCCCGAGGAGCCTCGGACGCGACATCCCGGTCTTGGGCGGCGAGGTTGCCTGCGGCGAGCAGAACCGTGCCCTCCTCCGCATCCACCAGATATAAGGGGTTCGGTAGCGCGGCTAGGGCCCGGCGGTAGAAGGCTGGATCCATCGGCCCCGGTGGGCTTTGGCGGGCTCTGTCGGAATCTTCGGCCTGGCTCATAGGCTTTTCGGGCAGGTTCCTTGGGCGAGGTGGTCTAGGTGCGAACCCCTTCGTGGATGCTCAGAAGGCCCACCTGTCCGGTTGGGCGGGGAAATTGGACGGAACCTGCCATAGCCACCGTTTGCCATCAAAGCGCTACCTCCCCAGCAGGCGTAGCCAGAACCAGAGGTTGACCACGCTGGCCAGGGCCGCGGCAACGTAGGTCAGGGCGGCGGCCGACAGGACTTGGCGTGCCGCAGGCTCGTCCCGGGGGGAAAGGTAGCCGTTCCGAAGGATGGGAAGGGCCCGCCGGAAGCTCGCGTCCAGCTCCACGGGCAAGGTGATGAAGTGGGCGGCCACCCCGGCGGCGACACCCCCCAGGCCCACGGCGAGGGGCAGGAGCAGGCCCGCTGGGGAGCGGGTTAAGAGGAACAGGAAAGGGGTAGCGGCGATGGCCATGGCCCCGGCCCGCTGGATATGGCCAACGGCGCGAACCAGGCGGTGGCGGAGGCGCAAGGGTCGGTAACCGGATTGGTCTTGGAGGGCGTGGCCAACCTCGTGGGCGGCTACCGCTACAGCCGTGAGGGAGCGCCCCCCAAAATGGGGTTCGCTCAAAACCACGACCCGGCGCTCCGGATCGTAGTGATCGCCGGTCTCCCCCGGTTCGACCCCCACCCCGGAGACCCCGAGCCGCTCGAGGAGGTGTTCGGCAAGCTGTCCGCCCGTCCCTGGGATGTCGGGGCGATCCCCACCGTGGCGGGCCATCACGGCTCGCACCCAGAGCTGGGGCCCATAGAAAATGGCCGCAAGTGCGAGGAGAGCGATCACGAAGTGCATAGCCCTCTGTGCCTTCCGAGTCTAATATTCAGGTGGGATCGGCATGTCTTTCCCTCGGCTTAGGGGCTGTCCGGTCTCGTCGCTGGGCCTTGGCGGGTTCCCAAGCAAGAATAACGCAATGCGGCACGACTTGGGCGCCTGGGCTACTTGGGCCGGGGATGGGCCTCGGCAAGTGTTATCCTAGAAGGCCTTTTCGGTCCCAACCCACGAACGGAAGAAGCGCGCATGCCCCACGTCGTCCTTCTCCGGCACGGAGAAAGCCATTGGAATCTGGAGCAACGGTTCACCGGCTGGATGGATGTGGACCTGTCCGACAACGGGATGGAACAGGCCCGAAGGGCAGGGCGGTCCCTGCATGAGCAGGGCTATTTGTTCGACACCGCCTTCACTTCCTATCTGAAACGGGCCATTCGCACCCTGTGGATTACCATGGACCACCTCGACCAGATGTGGCTCCCGGTGATCAAGGACTGGCGTCTGAACGAGCGCCACTACGGGACCCTCCAGGGGGAGAGCAAGGTCAAGTTCGAGGAGATCTACGGGGCCGAGCAGGTGCACCAATGGCGGCGCGCCTACGACGTCCGGCCGCCTCACTTGGCCCCCGATGACCCGCGGCATCCCCGTTTTGAGGCCAAATACCGCAAGCTGGAGCCGGGGGCAGTGCCCACTGCCGAGTCCCTGGCCGACACCGTGGCACGAGTGCTGCCCAGCTGGCGGGAGCTCATCGCCCCCCGGGTCCGAGCCGGGGAGGATGTCCTGGTGGTTGGCCACGGCAACAGCCTGCGGGCCCTGGTCAAGTATCTGGACGGGCTTTCCGACGAGGGGATCACCAATCTCAACATCCCTCTGGCCGTGCCCCGGGTCTATGTCTTTGGGACGGATCTCGAAATGGAGCGTCGGTTCTATCTGCGGGAAGGAAAGGAGGAGGAGATCCCCGACCCTATGGGGGAAGAGCTGGAAGAGGGCTCCCGCTGATCGAACGGCTGATCGCCTGACGTCGAAGGCACGGGCGAAATGAGGGCACCGGCCCAATGCCCTCCCCCGCGGCCCCGGACCTTTTAGATGAGTGGGCCGAGTGGCAGTGCCGTGGGTGCGACCTTTCCCCGGATTGTCACTCCCGCGCCAGGGCCATCCGGAAATCGTAGGCCTGGATCGGGCCTAGGCGAGCACGTTCGCCGCGATAATAAAGATCACCGCAATGGCGATCAGCCCAGCCAGGACCCATGCCAGATGGACAGCCATGTACTTGTCCTCTCGGTCCATGTCCTTCCTCCCTGTTGGGCCTGTGGATCCCCTTCGCGATCCAGGGTCTCGCCCTGAGGGGATTTGCTACGGGTGCTGCTGGTCTTTCGTGGCCCTCTCCGGGTATTTTTATCAGGATCGGCCGGTTCGGCAATAACGCTTCGGGAGCGGCGGATCCGGGCCCCGGTAGCGCCTCACCGAGCTCACGATGGCCCACGGTGGGGAATGTGTCCCATTCGGGCCAAATTGCGCCACGCCGGTAATCGGGTTAGCCTTTCCGGCCTTTTGCGAGCCAGGACCAACGGGGAAAGGGTCGTTCCCCCGGTGTAGGCCGAAATCGGGCGAAAGGGTTTGCCTGCCATGGAACACACCAAGACCCAGCCTCCCCAGGACGGGGAGGCCCTATCCCGCGGCGCGAACGGGGAATGGCTGGTGCCTGCCCGTCCCATCATCCCGTTCATTCAAGGGGACGGCATCGGTGCGGATGTGACTCCGCCCATGCAGGCGGTGCTGGATGCGGCCGTGGAGAAGGCCTACGGGGGAAGCTGCCGCCTCCAATGGATGGAGGTCTTTGCCGGCGAGAGGGCCGCAATGACCTACGGCAGCAACCATTGGCTGCCCGAGGAGACCCTGCAGGCCCTGCGGGACTACCGGGTGGCCATCAAGGGCCCGCTGACCACCCCGGTGGCGGGAGGCTTTCGAAGCCTCAACGTGACCCTTCGCCAAGAGCTGGACCTGTTCGTGTGTCTCCGTCCGGTTCGCTACTTCAATGGCGTGCCCTCCCCCCTGAAGCGCCCCGAGACCGTGGACATGGTGGTCTTTCGGGAGAACTCCGAAGACATCTACGCTGGGATTGAATGGCCTTCGGGGTCGCAATCGGTGGGCCGACTGTTGGACTTCCTACAGCAAGAGCTGGAAGTGACCGGGATCCGATTCCCGGAGACCTCAGGTATCGGCATCAAGCCCATCTCCGAAGAGGGAACGCGGCGCCTCGTGGGCAAGGCCATCGAGTACGCCTTGGATCACAACCGCCATTCGGTGACCCTGGTGCACAAGGGCAACATTATGAAGTACACGGAAGGGGCCTTCCGCCGCTGGGGCTACGACGTTGCCGAGGAGGAATTCGGGGATCGGGCCTTTACCTGGCGCCAATATCAAGCTCTCTACGAGGAGGAGGGCCGGGAGGCCGCCGATACCGCCTGGGACGCCGCTGAGGAGGAGGGCCGAATCCTCGTCAAGGACGCCATAGCGGACAATTTCCTGCAGCAGATCCTGCTCTCGCCGGCGGAGCACGACGTGATCGCCACCATGAACCTGAACGGGGACTACATCTCCGACGCACTGGCCGCCGAGGTGGGAGGCGTCGGGATCGCTCCGGGGGCCAATCTCTCCGACGATTACGCGGTGTTCGAGGCCACACACGGGACCGCTCCCGATATGGCCGGTCAGGACAGGGCCAATCCCGGTTCCCTTATCCTGTCCGGGGAGATGATGCTGCGCTTCCTGGGGTGGAGCGATGCGGCGGATCTGGTGGTGAAGGGCATGGAAGGGACCATCGCCAGCAAGACCGTGACCGCCGATTTCGAGCGCCACATGCCCGAGGCAACCCTGGTGTCCTCCTCCGAGTTCGGTCGGGCCGTGATCGATCACATGTGAGCTGCCGAACCTCCCGTAGGGACCCGTCTCCGGTCGGGGGAGTAAGCCCCCCAGGTACTTGCCGGGGCCGCGCCCGCCGGAGCCACCACCCCCCGAAGGACAAGTAGCCCATGCTCATCCACGAATACCAGGCCAAGACCCTCCTCGCGGAGCACGGGGTGCCGGTTCCGGATGGGCGGGCAGCGTTCACGGTGGCCGAGGCGGTCGCCGCGGCCGAGGATCTGGGCGGGCAGCAGTGGGCGGTTAAGGCCCAGATCCACGCCGGGGGACGCGGCAAGGCGGGCGGTGTGCGCCTCGCCAGCTCCCTGGAGGAGGTCTGGACGCAGGCGGAGGAGCTGCTCGAGCGCCCACTTGTCACCGAGCAGACGGGTCCGGAGGGCCGGGTGGTGCGTCGGCTGCTGGTGGAGCGCGCCTATGCCTTTACCCAAGAATTGTACGTGGCGGCGACGGTGGACCGGCACCGGGACACCGTGGTCTTTATGGCCTCCGGGGAGGGCGGGGTGGACATCGAGGAGGTCGCCCGGAGCCGGCCGGAGCGGATCCTTCAGGAGCCGGTGGACCCCGGGGTGGGATTGCAGCCCTTTCAGGCCCGCAAGCTGGGGTTCGGCCTGGGGCTGGATTGGGCCCAAGTAAGGCCCTTCGCCCGGATCCTCTTGGCCCTTTACGACGCCTTCCTGGCAAGGGATGCCTCGCTGGTGGAACTCAACCCCCTCGTGATCACTGCCGAGGGCGAGCTCCTGGCGCTCGACGCCAAGTTCAAACTGGATGACAACGGCCTCATCCGCCACCCCGAGCTGCGCGAGCTGCGCGATCCCAACGAGGAGGAGCCCAAGGAGCACGAGGCCCACGCCCACGGCCTCAACTACATCGCCCTCGACGGCACCATCGGGTGCATGGTCAACGGCGCCGGCCTGGCCATGGCGACGATGGACATCATCAAGCTCTACGGTGGGGCGCCCGCCAACTTCCTGGACGTGGGCGGTGGGACCTCGGCGGAGCGGGTCACGGCCGCCTTCAAGATCCTGCTCTCCGACGCTAGCGTGGAGGCCATCCTGATCAACATCTTCGGCGGGATCGTGCGCTGCGACGTCATTGCCGAGGGCTTATTGGGGGCCCTGCGCGAGATGGAGCTGGGGGTGCCTTTGGTGATCCGCCTGGAGGGCACCAACGTCGAGCAGGGGCGCACGCTGCTCCAGGAATCGGGGCTGGACCTGATAACAGCCGCCACCCTGGCCGAGGCCGCCGAGAAGGCGGTGGCGGCGGCCGGGAGGCAGCCATGAGCATCCTGGTGGACCAGTCCTCCAAGGTCCTGTGCCAGGGCTTCACCGGCGAGCAGGCCACCTTCCATTGCCAACAGGCTATCGAGTACGGGACCCGCCTAGTAGGCGGGGTAACGCCCGGCAAGGGTGGGCAGACCCACCTCGACCGTCCGGTGTTCGACACCGTTGCGGAGGCGGTGGCCGCTACCGGGGCCGACGTCAGTGTGCAATACGTACCGGCCGCCCTGGCTGCCGACGCCGTCATGGAAGCGGCGGATGCCGGGATGGCCCTGGTGGTCACCATCACCGAGGGCATCCCCGTCCTCGACATGATGCGGGTCAAGGACTACCTGCGGCATCGCCCCACCCGGTTGATCGGGCCCAACTGTCCCGGCGTGATCACCCCAGGCCAGAGCAAGGTCGGGATCATGCCGGGGGCCATCCATGCCCCCGGCACGGTGGGGGTGGTCTCCCGCTCGGGGACCCTCACCTACGAGGCCGTCCATCAGATCACCCAGCTCGGCCTGGGCCAATCCACCTGCGTCGGCATCGGCGGCGATCCCATCAGCGGCACCGATTTCGTGGAGGTCCTGGAGCTTTTCGAGGCGGATCCGGGCACCGAAGCGGTGGTCATGGTGGGGGAGATCGGTGGCACCGCCGAGGAGGAGGCCGCCGACTTCGTCCGGGAGCGCATGAGCAAGCCGGTGGTGGGCTACATCGCCGGGGTGACGGCCCCACCCGGACGGCGTATGGGCCACGCCGGGGCGGTGATATCGGGCGGGAGAGGAACCGCCGAGGAGAAGTTCGCCGCCCTGGAGGACGCCGGGTTCGCTATCGCCCGCTCGCCGGCGGAGATCGGCGAGCGGGTGGCCGAGGTCCTGGACCACCGGGGCTGACTCGCTCCCTGCCACCTTCCGGAGAGATATGACTTGAGCCCGTCCCAGCTTTGCGTCGCCCTGGCCCAGATCAACCCCGTCGTGGGGGACCTGGAGGGCAACGTGGGTCAAATCCGGGAGGCGATGGCCTCGGCTCACCAGGCTGGAGCCGATCTGGTGGTAACCCCCGAGCTGGCCGTGACCGGCTATCCGCCCCAGGACCTATTGTTCCAGTCGCGGTTCCTGACTCGCGTCGAATCGGCCTTGACCGAGCTGATGCCGAATGTTGCTGGGGTGGACCTAGTGGTCGGGCACCCGGAGTGGGCGGGGGACGGTCTGTACAACACCGCCACCTGGATCCGGGACGGGGAGATCCTTGGGCGCTACCGCAAGCAATGTCTGCCCAACTACGGGGTATTCGACGAGAAGCGCTATTTCCGTGAGGGGTGGGGCTCCCTGGTAGGGGTGATCGGCGGGGCCCGCGTCGGGGTCACCATCTGTGAGGACGCCTGGACGGAGGGTGGCCCCGTGACCGGGGCGGCCGAGGCGGGAGCGGAGGTCTTGGTGAATCTCAACGCCTCCCCCTACGACTACGTCAAGGGGCGCCGGCGGGAGCAGGAGCTCGGTGCCCGGGCCTGCGAAGCGGGATTGCCCATTGCCTACGTCAATCTGGTGGGAGGCCAGGACGAGCTGGTGTTTGACGGGGCCTCCTTCGTAGTGGCCGCCGACGGCGATGTGGTGAGCCGGGCCCCTGCCTTCCAGGAGCGACTGGTGCTATCCGAGTGGGCGCGGGACGGAAGGGAGCTCCAGCCCCAATCGGGGGAGGCCCCACTTGCCAAGAATCTGGAAGCGGAGGTGCTCGGGGCCCTGACCATGGGGATCCGGGACTATGTGGTGAAGAACGGCTTCCCCGGGGTGGTTGTGGGCCTTTCGGGAGGCATCGATTCGGCGCTGACCCTGTGCCTTGCCGTGCAGGCCCTCGGCCCGGACCGTGTGGAGGCGATGTTCATGCCCTCGCGCTACACCGCGGCCATCTCCGGTCAGGACTCCCGCCAGCTCGCCGAGGCCCTGGGGGTGACCCTGCACGAGCTGCCCATCGACTCGATCCACCAGGCCTTCCTGGACACCCTCGAAGGGGACCTCGGGACCGATCCCCATGGCGCCGCCGCCGAAAACATCCAGGCCCGGGCTCGCGGGGCCCTGCTGATGGCCCTTTCCAACGAGAAAGGGCTGATGGTCCTGGCCACCGGCAACAAGAGCGAGATGTCCATGGGCTACGCCACCCTCTACGGCGACATGGTGGGAGGGTTCTCCGCCCTCAAGGACGTGCCCAAGACCCTTGTTTATCGCCTGGCCGAGCACCTCAACCGGGACGGGGAGAGGATCCCCCGGCGGATCATCGAGCGGGCCCCTTCCGCGGAGCTGGCCCCCGATCAGAAGGATGCCGATACCCTGCCCCCCTATCCCCTGCTGGATGCCATCCTCTATGCCTACGTGGAGGAGAACTGCGGCCTCGAGGAGATCGTGGAGCGCGGCTTCGACGGAGAAACGGTGCGTCGCGTCCTGAACCGGGTCGAGAACAACGAGTATAAGCGTCGCCAGGCGCCGCCCGGGGTGCGGATAAGCCCCAGGGGGTTCGGCACCGACCGCCGCTTCCCCATCACCAATAGGTATCGGTTCTGAAAGCGTTCACTTGGCAGTTCTCCGTACCGGCTAAACAGCTCGGGGCGCGGGGGTTACGGACCGTGTTCCCGGGCTCCCTATTTTTCTGCCAACTGCCAGCTGCCCACTGCCTTCAGGAGATTCGTGCCGATGAAGAAGGTCGAGGCGATCATCAAGCCGTTTAAGCTCGATGATGTCCGGGAGGCCCTGTCCGAAATGGGGATCGCCGGGCTCACCGTTACCGAGGTAAAGGGATTCGGGCGCCAGAAGGGCCATACGGAGCTCTATCGGGGGGCGGAGTACGTGGTCGACTTCCTGCCCAAGGTCAGGGTGGAAGTGGTCCTCGATGACGATATGGTGGACCGGGCCATCGAGGCCATCACCCAGGCCGCGCGGACGGGGAAGATCGGCGACGGTAAGCTCTTTGTCACCCCGGTTGATCGGATCGTGCGGATCCGCACCGGAGAGGAAGATAGCCAGGCCATCTAATGGCCGGCGAACGGGCTTTCATTGCGAGCGACAGCGAAGCGATCCCGCCGGGACGTCCCCGTCGGGAGATTGCCACGATCCCTGGCGGGGCCTCGCAATAACGGCAATCCGGCGACGGCCATCGCCCGACTGCCGTCACTTGTAGGTAACGATGTCCTTGAGCTTGCGCCGCGGGGTGGGCTCGGGGATCTCCGCCGGATAGCCCAGGGCCAGGATCGCCACGGGGCGAAGCCCCTCGCTGAGGTCCAGTAGCTGTCGGATCGAGCCTTCCTCGAAAGTCCCCGCCCACGCCGAGCCAAGCCCTTCCGCAACTGCGGCGAGCTGGATGTAGGTGGCGGCGATGCTAGCGTCCTGTAGGGCGAATACCTCACGGCCCCGGTGGCCGAAGCGCTCCCCCGAGCGCCCCGGGTCGGCGCAGATTACGATGTCCACGGGGGCCTCCGCGAGGAAGGCCTCGCCGGAATGCTCCGCCAGTCGCTGGCGCAGATCGCGGTCCCGCACCACCACCAAGTGGTACGACTGGAGGTCCCCAGCGGAAGGAGCGGCGAGCGCCATCTCCAGAACCCCATGCAGGGCTTCGGGCTCGATGGGGACATCGGCTTGGTAGCGGCGGACGCTGTGGCGGTGGCGTACGGTCTGGAAGAAGTCCCACATGGTGCTCGCTGGCTCCTGCTGCCTAGGGGAGAGGGTATCAGGCCTCGGCCGGATCCGGTGGGCGCCAGGGGTCCTGGACTTCGCTACGAGCTCCCGGGAGGAGGGAGCTATCGGGGAAATTGCTCTCGAGGATCGCCAGCGTTTCCCGGGCCAGATCCTCCAGGCCAAGCCGAGCGTAGCCGCGGGCCATGAGGGCGAGGGCCGGCTCGACCATGGTGGTCCCGGCATGACGGGTCAGGATCCGGTGGCAGCGGTTGACCATGGCTACGTAGGCCTCGCGTTCAAGGTAGAATCGTGCGACATGGAGCTCATGGCGGGCCAGGACCAGATCGGCCCGGCGCATGCGCTTTAGGGCGTCATTGGCGTAGCTCGATTCGGGATGCTGGCGCAGGAGCTGGCTGAAGGCCTCGATGGCCTTGCTGGCGGCCTCGGGGTCGCGGTCCGGCTCCCCGATCTGGCTGTAGTGGGCGAGGCCTTTGAGATAGCGGGCGTAGTCCACGTGGGGATGGCGCGGATGGAGCTGGATGAACCGATCCGCGGCCTGGACCGCGGGTCCGGCGTCCCCCTTCCGGTAAAGGGCGTAGGCCGTCATGATCTGCCCCTGCAGGGCCTGGCGGCTATAGGGATAGAGGGACTCCAGCCGACGGTAGTTGCTTACCGCCTGCTCGTACTGGCCCCGATCGATGGCGCGGCGGGATTTCTCCAGGATGACTTCCGCCGAATCGCCTTCGCTGACCTTGATGGAGCTGCATCCGGCCAGCCAGGCGACGGCGACAAGCATCGCGGCCAGGATTGGGCCGAAACGGGCCATAGCGCCCCCTAAAGAAAAAGCCTCAGTCTACGAGAATCCCGCAAATGGCAAAAGTGCAGGCCCCCTCCATTTCGGAAACCGCCCACCGCATCCAGCTCCCCCGGGAGTGGCGCGGCCAGCGCCTGGACCGCGCGCTTGGCCGCCTCTTCGCCGACCACAGCCGAGGAGAGATCCAGGACTGGATCGGGGCCGGTCGCGTCTTGGTGGAGGGGGAGCCGGCTTCCGTCCGCTCGAGGCTCAAGGGCAATGAGTGGATCACCGTCGATCCCCCGGCCCCGGGCACCTCCCCGGATCGGGGCTGGACCGCGGCCCCGGTGCCCCTGACGGTGCGGTACTGCGATGAAGCCCTCATCGTTCTGGGGAAGGAGCCGGGCCGGGTGGTCCACCCCGCGCCCGGCCATCGCGAGGACACCCTGGCCAACGGTCTGCTCTATCGCTTTCCGGAGCTGACCGAGGTGGAGCGCGCGGGCATCGTCCACCGGCTGGACCGGGATACCTCCGGGCTCCTTGCGGTGGCCCGCACAGGGCAGGCCCGGGAGGCCCTGGTGCGGCAGTTCAAGGCCCATTCGGTACAGCGCCGTTACCTCGCCCTGGTCCATGGGGAGCTCACCAGTGGCTCCAGCGTCGATGCCCCCATCGCCCGCCATCCCCGCCATCGCACGAGGTTCGCGGTGGTGGCGGATGGCAAGCCGGCGGTGACCCATTACCGGGTCCGCCAGCGATTCCCGGGGCTTACCCTGGTTGAGGCCTGGCTGGAGACCGGCCGGACCCATCAGGCCCGAATCCACATGGCCCACATCGGTCACCCGGTGGTTGGGGATCCCCTCTACGGGGGCAAGGGAGGCCTGCCCCGGGGGATTCGGGGGAGCCTGCGCGAGCGGCTCCGGGCCTTCCCCCGGCAAGCCCTGCACGCGGATCGGCTCACCCTTGACCATCCCATTACGGGGGACCGGCGGGCCTGGGAGGAGACGATGCCGGAAGACCTGGCCGACCTGGTCCGGTCCCTTTCGGAAGCGTCCCCATGAGCCTCCCCATTGCCGGTCTCGCCCCCCGCTGGCATGTGCCGGCCAATGTCCGGGCCTTTATCACCTTCCGCACGGGAGGGGTTAGCCAGGGGCCCTACGCTAGCTTCAACCTGGCCCATCATGTTGGTGACGTCCCGGAGGCCGTCCGTACCAATCGCGAGCGCCTGCGGCGCCGACTGGGTCTTCCGGCGGAGCCCGCTTGGCTCGAACAGGTCCACGGCGCCGACCTGGCCGTCGCCGGGCGGGAGGGCCCCGATCCGCCGCGTGCCGATGCCGCCCTGGTGACGGCCCCGGGTAGCGTGGCTGCTGTCTTCACCGCCGACTGCCTGCCGGTGCTGCTGGCCCGGGGGGACGGTACGGCGGCCGCCGCCGTCCATGGGGGATGGCGAGGCCTGGCCGCCGGCGTTCTGGAAGCCGCCGCCGAGGCCCTTGGGGCCGAAGAGACCCTCTACGCCTTTCTGGGACCGGCCATCGGACCGGGGACCTATACGGTGGGCGAAGAGGTGCGATCGGCATTCGCCGGGGGACCCTCCGGGGATCTCATGGCCTTCGCCCCCACGGCGGGGGGTTGGAAGCTCAATCTCTATCGGCTGGCCCGGAACCGCCTGCTGCACCTGGGAATTTCATCGGGGCGGATCTCCGGCGGCGGGTTCTGCACGTGGACCGATCGGGACCGTTTCTTCAGCCATCGCCGCGACCAAGAAACGGGTCGGATGGCGGCCCTCATCTGGCTGGAGGAAAAGCGACACCAGGCAGCGGCCTGATGCCCCGAAAGGGACGGTGGTGACGCAGAGCCTGGCCATTGCCGTGGGCGGGGCGCTGGGGGCCCTGTTGCGCTACTGGGTCTCGGTGGCTGCCCACGCCGCGTGGGGGGCGGGGTTCCCCTACGGGACCCTGGTTGCCAATGCCCTGGGTAGCCTGGTCATGGGCGCCCTATCGGTGCTGCTTTTGGATCGAATCCCGGCGGGACCGGAGCTGCGAGCGGGGCTTTTGGTGGGGGTGCTGGGAGCGTTCACCACGTTCTCCACGTTCTCCCTGGAGACCCTGCACCTGCTGGAGAGTGGCGCGCGCCTGCGCGCCTTCGGTAACATCGCACTGAATCTGGGCCTGTGCCTCCTTGCCGTTTGGCTGGGGGTCGCCATGGGGCGGAGGCTATGAGACGCATCGATGTGACCGTGGTCCGGATCTACCTAACCGAGGGGGACCGGCTCCTCCAGAAGCTGCTGGAGCACCTCCACGATAAGGAAGCGGTGATGGGCGTGACCGTCTTTCGCGGGACCACCGGTTTCGGTCGCTCCGGTAGGATCCACGGGGAAGCCCTCCTGGATCTTGCCTTCGATCTGCCGCTGACGGTGGAGTTCTTCGATCGCCCCGAGCGGGTCGAGGGGGTGCTGGAATCCATCTCGGAATGGTTCGAGCCGGGCCATATCCTTACCTGGTCGGGTCAGACCAACTCCGGTGAGGGGTAGCGGGCCCGAAGCGACCCTCAGCGCTTGCGGGCGAGGGTCAGCCCGTCGGCGACCGGGAGCATGACCAGCTCCACCCGGTCATCGGCCGCGGCCTTGTCGTTGAAGGCCCGGATGGCCTCGGTGGTGGGGTCGCCGTCCCAGTCCGGATCGGCCACGCGGCCGTAGCGCAGGACGTTGTCCACCAGGATCAGCCCGCCCGGACGGACCAGCTCCAGGCAGTACTCCCAGTAGACGGGATAGTTCCCCTTGTCGGCGTCGATGAAGGCCAGATCGAAATCGTTTGCCCGTTCCTCGTGCACCAACAGGGTCTCCAGACTGCGATCGGCCTCGTCCAGATAGAGGCGGATCTTTTCGCCCACGCCCGCCTCGGACCAATAGCGCCGAGCAACCCCCGTCCATTCGTGGCTGTTGTCCAGAGCGACGACCTCGCCGTCCTCCCGCAGGGCCAGGGCGGTGGCCAGGCTCGAATAGCCGGTGAAGACCCCCACCTCCAGGTAGCGACGGGCCCCCATGAGCTTGGCGAGCAGGGCCATGAACAGCCCCTGCTCCGGAGCGATCTGCATATTGGCGTGGGAATCCCGGGATGTCTCCTCCCGGAGCCGGGCCAGGATCTCGGGCTCGTCCGGGATGTGATCGAGCAAGTACTGGTAGGTGCGCTCGTCCAGACCGAAGCTGCGCAGGGACATGGAGCCCTCCTTGCGCCTTTGTCGGGTTCAGTGGATGGGGGCCTTCCGCCTTCGGTGTCGAAGGGACTGCGCTAGTCCGGATCGCCTT
>JAHEOG010000159.1 GCA_018609925.1 Gammaproteobacteria bacterium | reverse complement strand
TCGGGCTAACGCAGCGGGCTGAGGAGTACCTGGCGCAGGAGGCGGTGGGCGAGGCCGAGCGCTTGGAGCTGGCCACGGCCTTGAAGGAGCTGACCATGCCAGGGGCCATGGGGGAGCGCTTCAAGGCGCTCCTACTGGTCCGGGGGTGCTCGGGACCCTTCCCGGGATTCCGCCAGGGCGACCACGGCGGGGCCTTGTGAGTGGGCTATCTCCAGGCGGTGCTCTTGGCGGTACTGCAGGGCCTGACCGAGTGGCTACCGGTCTCCAGCTCCGCCCATTTGATCCTGGTGCCCCACCTCGTCGGCTGGCGGGACCAGGGCCTGGGCTTCGACATTGCCGTCCATGCCGGATCCCTCGTGGCGGTGGTGGCCTATTTCCGCAACGAGCTCCGGGCCATGGCGAGGGACTGGCTGCAGTCCCTGACGACCTGGCGCCTGGTAGGGGAAGCGGGACTGGCGTGGGCGGTTCTGCTGGCCACCATCCCGGTAGGCTTGGCCGGGCTGGCCTTCAAGGACGTGGTGGAGACCGCCCTACGCGAGCCCCGGGTCCTGGCCTGGGCCCTGATCGGCTTCGGGGTGCTCCTGTGGGCCGCCGACGCCTGGGGCCGCCGAATCCGGACCGAGGCCCCGGTGCGCTGGCGGGATGTGGCGCTCATCGGCTGCGCCCAGGCCCTCGCCCTGATCCCGGGAACCAGCCGCTCGGGGATCACCATGACCGCGGCCCTGGCGGTGGGCTGGACGCGCGAGGCAGGCGCACGCTTCGCCTTCCTGCTGGGGATCCCAGTGCTGGCCCTGGCTGGCGCCCTGGACGTGGCCGAAGCGGTCCGGAACGAGCTGACCCAGCCCCCCGGGGTGCTCCTGGTAGGCTTCCTGGCCAGCGCGGGGGCCGCCTACCTCTGCCTGGGCGCGTTCCTGGCCTGGATCGGACGCATCGGCATGGCGCCCTTCGCTATCTACCGAATCCTGCTTGGGGGTGCCCTGCTGGCGCTGTTCTGACGCCGAAATTCCCTGCGAAAGGGTCCCTCAGGGCTCCAGGGAGGCCGCATTGATGGCCGCAAAGCCCTTCAGATTGCAGGCCCCGGTGACGTGGACCCGAACGGGCTGTTCCCGGACCGCTGCCTCCAGCAGGCGATCGAAGATGCGATCGGCGCTGGGTCCCGTCTGGTCCCGATAGAACCAGTGGGATTCGCGACAGCCGCTGGGGTTCTCGTCCACCGGGATGCGCACGGGGAATCGGCCCTGGCTGGTGGGACGGAGCTCGGCGACGGGAGCGGCGTCGGTCCAGCCCGCCTCTCCAGCAGCCCCCGCTGGAGTGGTGGCCATCAGGAGGGCCGCTGCGGCTAGGGCCGGGCGTAGGACGGATGGCCTACCCCGAGGCCAGGAGGCGGTCCAGATCATGGGCTATGGCCTCCGCGCTGTCGTCGGGCTGGGCCACCAACCGGGGATTCCCCTGGCGATCGAAGACGAACACGGAGCCGCTGTGGGCGACCTCGTAGCTTTCCCCGTCGGGCTTCTCGCGGTTGTAGACCACCCGGTACCGCCGGGTCAGATCTTTGAGCCGATGGGGCTCCCCCCGCAGCCCCACGAACTGGGATCCGAAGGCGGTGACGTATCGGCGCAAGGCTTGGTGGGTGTCGCGCTGGGGATCCACGGTGACGAACAATACCCGGATCGAGTCGCCGCGCTCGCCCAGGCGGTGGATGGCCCGGCGCAGGGTGGCAAGGGTGGTGGGGCAGACATCCGGGCAATGGGTATAGCCGAAGTACATCAGCACCACGCGATCCCGGAAATCTTTTCCTCGGACCGTGCGGCCTTGGTGATCGGTGAGGGTGAAGGCCAGCTCGGGCATGAGCCCCGAGATGTTACGGGTCTGCCATCCGGACTGATCCGGCGCGCATCCTGCCAGAAAGGCGAGGAGCGTGGCCCCGAGAAAGCCGGTTATTCCGGTCCGGAAGCCCATCACCCGGCCTCCGCGGTAAGACTCGGCCCGGATCCGGGCGCTGCCCGCTCTCCCTGATACAGCCACAAGCGCAGCACGAGCAGGGCCGCCACCACGCTCATCATGGCGGCCGGGATCCAGGTGAGCAGTCCCGCGATCTGCTGGTCCAGCAGGGGGGGCACGGCCCAAACCCGGCCGCAGATGTCGTAGACATCGAACAGGATCCGTTCGCTCAGGGCGATGTAGGCGCCCAGCAGGATCTGTGGGGGCATGATCGCCCACACCATGATCATGCGGACCCCGAAGCCCAGACCCCCGGCTGCGGGGGAGCGCGGATCCAGGACCAGCCACCAGAACAGCAGCCCTTCCGCCACCATGCTCCAGTTCATGGCATTGTAATAGGGCACGCTAAGCATGGCGGCGAAATGGACGCTGGGGATGAGCCAGAAGTAGATGAGCCCCACGAACAGCAGCGAGGCCACCACCGGGTTCTGCAGGACCCGGTAGGGGCCGCGGACCATCGGATGGTGCCATAGGGGCCGAAGCCAGCGCTCCCGCAGCCTCGTTGGCAGGGCCCGGGCCATGACTTCGTGGGGTAATGCCAGGATCAGGAGCATGGGCCCGAGGTGGTGTAGGACCAGGTGCTGGGCGCGGTGGACCCAGAACATGTGCTGGGCCAGGTAGTCGATGTGCGTCTGGAGTACCGCGTAGGTGAGCCCCAGCCCGGTCCAGAAGGCCAGCCCCCGGGCGATCCCGACCGGTTCCCCGTCCCTGTGGGCATGCCATTGCCCGGCCGCGAACAGTGCCGCGGCGGCTAGTGCCACAACCAGTACCGTGGGGGAAAAGTCATAGGGGGCGAGCTGGGCCAGGGTTGCGGACATGGCGATGTTGGTGGGATCCCGTCGGCTTCCGTTGAGGGCTCGGACCGGAGGCGGGGCTTCCGGTTCCGGTCCGTAGGCTCGGCCCCCGCTAGGGGGTTGCTCTCCCGGAGGAGCAGAGGTCGCGCATTAGGGAAACGAGCTGCAGGGTGCGCTCGTCCCCGACTCGGTAGAAGACCTTGTTGGCGCTCTTGCGGGTGCGAAGGATGCCCTTGTCCCGCATGATGCCGAGGTGCTGGGAGATGTTGCTCTGGGAGGTCCCCACTCGCGCGACGATCTCCTGGACGCTCATCTCCTGACGGCCCAGCGTGCACAGGACCTTGAGACGCAGCGGATGGGAGAGGGCCTTGAGGGACTGCGACGCCTGCTCGAGGCGCTCCTCTTCCTCAACAAGGGGCTCCGGGGAGGTCATGCCCTTACTCCTCCAATCGGGCGGTCCATCGTTCGGCCCTCTGGCAGCCAGGTGCTCAAGGGGCCTGCAGAGGCCGGGGCCAAGCTTAGGGCCCCACAATTTCACTAGGTGGTAATACTATTATATGGGAAGGTCAATAGCGATTCTCATTTTTGCCTAGGGCCCTGGTCCCCCCCGGTCCGCCCATCTGATAGGATCGCCGCAACCATGCCGGGTCCCCGCCGGCGGGGATAGCGACACCGACCGCCCCGTTCCCTCTGGAAGCCCAAGGAGGTCCCGAGGTGCCCCTGCATCGTCCTGTCGTGCTGACCATCCTCGACGGCTGGGGGTGCCGGGAGGAGCCCCAAGGCAATGCCGTCGCCCAGGCTCGGCTCCCTGTTATGGACGGGCTCTTCCGAGACTGTACCCATACCCAGATCGAAGCCTCCGCTTCGGCGGTGGGCCTGCCCGCGGGCCAGATGGGCAGCTCCGAGGTGGGACACCTGCACATGGGCGCCGGGCGGGTGGTCTACCAGGAGTACGCTCGCATCAATCGGGCCATTGAGGACGGCTCCTTCCATCGCAACCCGGAGCTTACCGCGGCGGTCGATGCCGCCCGGGCCAATGGAGGGACCCTCCACCTCCTCGGGCTCCTCTCCGATGGCGGTGTCCATAGCCACCAAGCCCACCTGGAGGCCATGGTGGAGCTGGCGGTGGCTCGTGGGGCCCCGCGCGTCCTGGTCCATGCCTTTCTGGACGGCCGCGACGCGCCCCCCTATAGCGCCCTGGACTACATCGGCCGGCTCGAGCGATTCATGCAGGAGACCGGGGGCGGGCGCATCGCCACGGTGGTCGGGCGCTACTACGCGATGGACCGGGACCGGCGCTGGCACCGAGTGCGCGCGGCCTACGACCTTTTGACCCAAGGCCAGGGCTTACCGGCGGCCACTCCCGGTGAGGCGGTTGAGCAGGCCTACGAGCGGGGGGAAAGCGACGAGTTCGTCCAGCCCAGCGTGGTGGTGGATGCCGAAGGGGCGCCCCTTGGGACCCTCGGGGACGGTGACGCGGTGGTCTTCATGAACTTCCGCTCCGATCGGGCTCGGCAGATCACCCGGCCCTTCATCGAGCCCGGGTTCGACCAGTTCCCGCGGGACGTGGTGCCGGCGCTGTCCCGCTTCGTCTGCCTGACCGAATACAACGACGCCTTCGAGGCGCCCGTGGCCTTCCCGCCTCAGCGGCTGCGCAACATCCTAGGGGAGTACCTGGCCGAGCAGGGGCTTCGGCAGCTCCGGGTAGCCGAAACCGAGAAGTACGCCCACGTCACCTTCTTCTTCAACGGCGGCGAGGAAAAGCCGTTCACGGGGGAGGATCGCATCCTGGTCCATTCTCCCGCCGTGGCGACCTACGACCAGCAGCCCCAGATGAGCGCGTACGAGGTCACCGGGGAAGTGGTCCGGGCCCTCGACGACGAGACCTACGACGTCATCGTGGTGAACTACGCCAACGCCGACATGGTGGGCCACTGTGGGGATCCCGAGGCCACCGTCCAGGCCCTGGAGGCGCTGGACGATTGCCTCGGCTCGCTGGTGGAGGCCGTCCACCAGCGGGGCGGCCAGCTCCTGGTTACCGCCGACCACGGCAATGCGGAGCAGACGGTGGACCCTGGCACCGGCCAGGCGCATACCGCCCATACCACCAACCCGGTGCCGTTGATCTATGTCGGCGAGCGTCCGGTGGCCTTGGAGGAGAACGGGGCATTGGGGGATATCGCGCCGACCCTGATCACCCTGCTCGGGCTGGAGCCCCCGGCCGAGATGACCGGTCGCTCCCTGGTGCGGCTGGAGGCTCCCGCCGGGCGGGCCGAAGGGTTGTGAGGTCTCGCTGGGCCCCGCTGGGGGCGGCCCTGGTCGCCGGCCTCCTGATCGCCCTGGGCTCGGGGACGAGCCGCGCGGCCGAAGAAGGCACACCGGAGGAGCTCCAGGAGAAGCGCAAGGAGCTGAAGCGCCTGGAATCGGCCGCGGAGGAGATCAGTAAGCGCCTGGAGCGGACGCGAGAGCGCCGGGAAGGGATCCGCAGCTCCATCTACAAGCTGGAGGAGCGCATTAGCACCCTCCGGGAGGAGCGCCGGCAGAATCGGCAGGCGCTGGAGCGGACGCGGAGCCGGCTGGACGAGCTGGGACAGCGCCGGCAGCGTCTGCAGGAGCGTCTAGCCGAACAGCGGCGCCAGCTGGCCGGTTACCTGGAAGCCGCCTACCGAAGTGGCCGTCACGGCTTCCTCCGCCAGCTCTTCGGCCACGAGGATCCCACCGCCCTGCGCCGGGCCTTTACCTATCTGGGCCACCTTCACCGCTTCCGTCGTCAACAGGTTGCCCGGCTCCGAGAGAATCGCGAGCGCCTGGGGGAGGTTGTGGCCAAGCTCAAGAAGCGCCGGGCCCAAGCGCAGGAGCTGGAGGCCCGGCTGGCCGATCAGGAGGAGCGGCTGGAGGAGCGCAAGGCCGACCGCCGGTCCCTGCTGGAGGAGCTGGCGGGCCGGGCCCGCCAACAGGAGGAGCGCCTCTCTTCCATTCGGGCCGACCAAAAGGAGCTGCGGCGCGTGCTGGAGCGCCTGCGGGAGGCCGGGGTCCTTGTGGATATCGAGGACAAGCGGATGGCGGAGCTCAAGGGGGAGCTTTCTCTACCCGTGGCCGACCCCGACATCCTGGCCCGCTTCGGGAGCTCGCGAGAAGGGCGCTCGACCCAATGGCAGGGGGTCCTGCTGGGGGCGGAAGCCGGGAGCGAGGTCCGGGCGATCTTCCATGGGCGAGTGGCCTACGCCGATCATCTCCGGGGCTACGGTCTCCTGATCATCCTCGACCACGGCGATGGCTTGCTTTCCCTGTATGCCCATAACCGGGCCCTGTTCAAGGAGGTGGGGGAATGGGTGGAAACCGGGGACACGGTGGCCGAGGTGGGCCGCAGCGGAGGGCGCCAGCGCAGCGCCACCTATTTTGAAATCCGCCGGGAAGGCGAACCCGTGAACCCCTCGAAGTGGTGCCGGATCCCGCAAGCCCCGAAAAGCCGCGCCCGGCCCCCTTCCCAGGGCCCTCATTTGTGGGCCCTGAGGTGACCGCTTAGAATAAGGCCCCTCATTCCGGCCACCGCTCCCGTGGGATACGGCTGGCCGGGGGGCGAGTCCTGCAAGGGAGTCATCCATGCCACCGCTGAATCGGCTGCAGAGCCTGTTTGTCCTCTTCCTCGGCATCCTCCTCGGGGTGGGTGTAACCGTGGAGCGGATCTCTCAGGCCGAACGGGAGGGGCAGGACACCCCCATCCCTTACGAGCAGCTCAAGCGCTTCAGCAACGTCTTTTCCAAGATCAAGGGCAAATACGTCGAAGAGGTCTCCGACGAGAAGCTCATCGACGGCGCCATCAACGGCATGATCAGTAAGCTCGATCCCCACTCCAGCTACATGTCCAAGGACATGCTCCGCGAGATGCAGGTGGAGACGGAGGGTAAGTTCGGCGGGCTGGGGATCGAGGTCACCACCGAGGATGGCTTCATCAAGGTGGTCTCCCCCATTGAAGGGACCCCCGCCGAAAAAGCGGGCCTGGAGGCCGGGGACCTGATCGTTCGCATCGACGATACCCCGACCAAGGACCTGACCCTCATGGAGGCGGTGGATCAGATGCGGGGTGATCCCGGTACGGACATCAAGCTGACGGTGGTTCGGGAAGGGTTCGAAAAGCCCCAGGACTTTACAATCACTCGGGACATCATCCGGATCGAGAGCGTGAAGTCCCGGATGCTCACCGAAGGCATCGGCTATGTCCGGATCATCCAGTTCCAGGAGGATACCGGCAGCAAGGTCCGGCAGGCAGTCAATCGCCTGCGCGACAACAAGGACGGTCAGCTGGCGGGTCTGGTCCTGGACATGCGCAATAACCCCGGGGGCGTGCTTTCCGCAGCGGTAGCCACCGCCGATGCCTTCATGACAGATGGCAAGATCGTCTACACCGAGGGCCGGGTGGAAAGCAGCGCCATGACCATGCGGGCGGACAGTGACGATGTCCTGAAGGGCTCCCCCATGGCCGTCCTGGTCAACGGGGGCTCCGCCTCGGCCTCGGAGATCGTGGCGGGGGCCCTCCAGGATCACCGCCGCGGCATCGTCATGGGTACCGCCACTTTCGGCAAAGGCTCGGTCCAGAGCATCCTGGAGCTCGATGACGGCTCCGGGCTCAAGCTGACCACGGCCCGGTACTTCACCCCCGAGGGCCGCTCGATCCAG
>JAHEOG010000158.1 GCA_018609925.1 Gammaproteobacteria bacterium | reverse complement strand
GGATGGGCTCCCTCCGGCATGGCCAGGACCCGTGCCAGCGCCTCCGGCTCGAACAGGGAGACCCAGCCCAGCCCAAGGCCCTCGGCGCGAGTGGCCAGCCAGAGGTTCTGGATGGCGCAGGCCACCGAGGCCAGATCCATCTCCGGCAAGGTTCGGCGGCCGAAAACGAAATCCTCCCGCCCCTCCGCCAAAGCCACGACCAGGATCTCCCCGGCTTCGCGAACGCCTTCCACCTTGAGGCGCAGGAACTCGGCCTTGCGCTGCCCCAGGGCCTCGGCGGTGCGCTGGCGCTCCGCTTCCACCAGCTCGGCGATCTGTTCCCGCAGATCGCCATCGCTGACCCGGATGAAGCGCCAGGGCTGCATGAAGCCCACACTCGGCCCCTGATGGGCCGCTTGCAACAACCGCTTCAGCAAAGCGGGATCGACCGGATCGGGTCGAAAGTGCCGTACATCCCGACGGTGGGCGATTACGCGATAGATCGCGTCGATATCCCAAGGGGAGAAGTCGGTCATTCGCTGTTCTCCCCGCCCTGGATCATGATGAGCTTGCCGGAGTCGGGGTCCCGATAGACCCGGCCCATGGCCTCGTAGCCCGAACCGGAGCCCCCCACCTGCTCGGGGACATCGGCCAGCTCGCGGCCCTTCTCCACCTCCTGCTGGGTGAGCTCCTCCAGCGATCCCTGGACCCCGCCCTGGCTGGCCGCCAGCGCGGCGATCAGCCCGCAGGCGAAGACCAGCATGATGTCCACCAGGTTGGCCAGCGGCCCCAGGGGCTCCATCTCGGGCTCGTCGAACCGGCTCCAGCTCCAGTCACGCCCGCGCAACGCCGGCCTCCAGGGCATCCATCAGGGTGTCGTACCAGCGCCGGCGCAGCCGGCCGAGGACGAAGCCAATGATCCCCACCAGCAGGCCGAGAACGGTGGTGTCGAAGGCCACCGTCACCGCCTGGGCCAGGACCTCCAGGTCGCCGCGGCCGAGGGCCGCCAGGCCCGGTCCCAGGGGGATCAGGGTCCCCATCAGCCCCAGCATGGGCCCCACCCGCGCGATCAGGTCGGCGCGCTCGATGCGCCGCCGGGCCAGCCTTCCGGCCCGGGCGGCGTCCCCCTGCGCTCGCAGGCGCCGCAGACCGCCCAGGCGCTCGCCGAGGCCCTGGCCCAGCTCCCACAGGGCCAGGACCACCAGCACGGCCAGCCCCGCCAAAACCGGCTCCAACAGCCAGTTGACCGCTGCGTGGACGAGCTGGACGAGCTTACCCTCGAACACGGGCGCCTCCTCCGCGTCTTCCGGTCCAGAAGCCCGCAGCCATCACCAGCAGGGCCCCGGCTCCGAGGGCCCAGAACCACCAGGGGGTGTGCGGGTCACCGCTCTCCCCTTGTCGGGCCTCCTCCCCGGAGCGCTCCTTATCGGCCGAGGCCTGTTCGTCCGGGCCATCCGATGGCCCCGCCTCGGAGGAGCGGGCTTCCTCGGGCCGGGTCTGCTGCTCGGCCTGGGTGAGCTGGGCCACCGATTCCACCGGGCTCGCCGGCTCCTCCGGCTGGGGGCCCTGGGCCTCCTGCAGGCGCTCCTCCAGGGCGGCCCGCAGGTCATCGGGGAGCTTGGGCTGCACGAACTCGAAGACCGGATGGTCGGGACGGGTGTGGCCGGATCCGGGCAGGCCGTGCTCCACCACCGAGCGGGCGAAGCGACGGGCGAGCTCCCGGGCGGTCTCCGCATCGGCCTCCCAAAAGCCCTTGGCGATGGCCACGTTCATGATGGCGAGCATGTTGGTCTGTACCTGCGCCCGGTGGCCCTCGGCCAGGAAGGTGTCCAGGCCGAGATCGTGCTTGTCGTCCAGATAGACCGACTTGACCTCCCGCCACACCCAGTCCTGGATGATCTCCGGGTTGGTGACCTGCCAGCCCCACAGGAACTCCATGAACTTGGCCCCCATGGTCCGGGCCCCGCTGTAGCCGTGGGCCATCTGCCCCTTGAGCCAGGCGGGATTGAGGAAGCGTCCCCGGAGCTCCTGGACCAGGGCCGTGCCCAGGGGCTGCATATGGGGATTGTTGGGATCCGAGTGATCGATTATCCGGTTGTCCGGCGCGGACCCCGAGACCTGCTCGACGGCCATGGACAGCCCGCCCATGTAGTCGAAAGCGTCGTTGTTGTCCAGGAGCCCGTAGAGGTTGGAGGCCCGTCCCAGGTAGGTCCGCTGGATGCGCTCCAGATTGGCGCGGAAGCCTTCGTGGGCCTCCCGGCCGTGGCTCTTGGCGCCGTAGGCATGGCCCATGCGGTGGAGGTAGGCATCCGCCAGCTCGCCGCGCTCCTGCCAGGCCCCCGAGCGCTCCGCCAGGCGATTGACCCCCGCGCCGTAGCCCCCCGGGGCGTCCCCGTACACCCGGGAGACCGCCCTGCGCCCGGCCTCGGCCGGCTCCGCCCCGTTGCCCACTGAGCGCCGGACATCGGCGACCCAGTGAGCGGCCACCCGGTTGCGCTCCAGGGACTCGGTGCCTGCGTTGCGCATCTCGCCCAGGGGCGCCAAGGCGGCCTCCAATGCCGGGGCCAGCTCCGGGTGGCGCTCGCGGATGGTCTGGCTGGCGCCGTCCAGGGCCACCCGAACCGACTGATCGAGCCAAGTCTGGAGCTGCCCGTAGAGGTCCCGGAAGAGTCCCGAAGTGGTGAAGACCACATCCCGTCGGTACCCTTCCCCTTCCAGCGGCTGGCGCTCCAGGCCCTGGACGATGCCCCGGCTGTTCCACACGGGCTTGACCCCGAGCATGTCCATGCCGAAGGCCACCATGGCCCCTTCGTCGCGGACGGTATCCGAGGCCCACAGCACCACCGCCTCGCTGCCCTCGGGCGGATCCTGCCCTTTTCCCCGAGCGTTGGCGGCCATGCGGGCCCCCATCTCCCAGCCCACCCGCGTCGGTAGGAGGTTGCCGTTCAGCCCGTGGAAGTTCCGGCCGGTGGGAAGGACCTCGGGCGTGCGGATGGGATCGTTGCCCTTGGCGGGGGGGACGAACTCGGCGTCGAGCCCGGCCAGCAGGCCCTGCATCTCCCGCCCAGGCGAGGCCTTCAGGGCCCGGCGCCAGTCCGGCTCGATCTCGTCGTCCCCCGCCATCGATTCGAGCATCATGCGGCGCTCCTCGCCGGACCAGGGCTTGCCGAATATGTGCAGGCCCCGGGGCATGAACTCCTCCTGGAGCGTGGTCAGGAAATGCCCCACCTCGTGGACGAGCAGAGCGCCGTCCACATCCTCGATGGTCAGGGAGGGATCGCCGCGCTCCTCCCGCAGCTCCTCCTCGATCTCCTGGCGCAGCTCTAGGCCCTCCAGCTTGGACCGGATCGTCTCCAGGGCCCGCTGCTTGGCGGGGGTGGGTCCTCGCTCGGAGCTGGATTCGTAGCTCTCGACCAGCTGGCGCAGCTCCAGCAGGTCGTCGTAGAGGGGGGTGGTGGAAAGCGGCGGGGTGAGGTGGTCCACCATCACCGCCAGACCGCGGCGCTTCGCCTGGAGGCCCTCGCCCACCCCGTCCACGATGTAGGGGTAGATCCCCGGCAGGTCGCCCGCGATCCAG
>JAHEOG010000157.1 GCA_018609925.1 Gammaproteobacteria bacterium | reverse complement strand
GCAGTCCCGGTCCGGGTCCGCCCAGCAACAGGGAGGGAAGCCCGGCCAGGGCCAGCGCTACCCCGCCCTGCTTGCCTTGGGGAAGCAGTACGTCACCGACGGCGGCAAACGTCTGGACCTCCGTCCCGGGATGCACGTCACCGCGGAAATCAAGTTGGGTACCCGCAGCGTCCTGGACTACGTCCTGTCGCCGGTCACCGAGGGGCTGAAGGAGGCCGGAACACAGCGGTAGCCGCAGCTCCCTGTCCGGGCACCCGGGGCCCTTCCTGTCCAGGGGGGTGGGGTCGCTTTTTGGAAATGGCCTCCATGATTACGATTCCGGGGATTGGCGGACAGGTTCCTGGACGAGGAGAGCCAGGGCCTCGCCGACCTGGAGGCCTTCATCGGCAAGTCCGTCACCCTGCGCTCCGAGCACGGCTACACCCAGGAGCAGTTCGACGTGGTGGTGCTGTAGGGGCTGATAGCCCTAGCGGCCGACGATCTCCCATTCCCCTTCCGCCGCCAGTGCCTCCAGGGCTGTCCCCATCACCAGACCGCCATGCTTGTGGTAGATGCTGAGCTGGCAGGGAACGGGGTCGTACAGGGCCTGGCGGCGGGTGACCTGGAACTCGCTCCAGGCGAGAATGGGCACATCCCCTCGGATGGCGTCCAAGCCCAGCCAGGCGTTGTCGGTCAGGATGAGCTCCAGTCCGCGGTGGTCGGGCACTTCCACCCGGATCGGGCGCCGGTGCCGGAGGAGCCGGACCCGGATGCGGTTGTAGCACTCCCCGTCGATCTCCTTCGGCAGGACCCGAACGGGGGTTAGTCCGTCCAGGATGTCCGCCATTTCCGCCCCCGCACCTCCCCGGGTCCCGGCGACCCCGGGGCGTCACTGACTCAGGGCCGGATCCGGATCCGGGACGCCCTCCTGGAAGACGCTGCTGGCCCGGATGTCCTCGGGCTCGATGGTCTTCAGGTCCTGCTTCTTCAGGTTCTTCGTGTCGCCGGCGAACAGCCGGTTCGCCTGCCGCAGCCGGGCGCGGTCGATGGCGTTGCGGACCGAGCGCGCGTTGGCGAAGTGCGGCATCTGCATGCGGCGCTGGATGTACTCCCGGAACGCCTCCTCCGCCTCGGGGCTGAACTCGTAGTTGAGATCGCGCATCATCATCTTGGCGATCTCCATGAGCTCGTTCTCCCCGTAGTCGGGGAAGTCCAGGTGGTGGGCGATGCGCGAGCGCATGCCGGGGTTGCTCTGGAAGAACCGGTCCATCTTCTCCTTGTAGCCGGCCAGGATCACGACTAAGTCGTCGCGGTTGTTCTCCATAACCTGCAGCAGGATCTCGATGGCCTCCTGGCCGTAGTCCCGCTCGTTCTCGGGCCGGTACAGGTAGTAGGCCTCGTCGATGAACAGCACCCCGCCCATGGCCTTCTTGAGGACCTCCTTGGTCTTGGGCGCGGTGTGGCCGATGTATTGCCCCACCAGATCGTCGCGGGTCACCGCCACCAGGTGCCCCTGGCGGACATACTCGAGCCGGTGCAGGATTTCCGCCATGCGCATGGCTACGGTGGTCTTCCCCGTGCCGGGGTTGCCCGTGAAGCACATGTGCAGGGTGGGGGTCTCGGTGGTCAGGTTCATCTGCTGGCGCGCCCGGTCGACGAGCAGCAGCGCGGCGATCTCGCGGATGCGCTGCTTGATGGGGGCAAGCCCGATCAGCTCCTGGTCGAGCTTGTCGAGCACCTCCTGAACGTTGGAGGCCTTGAACTCCTCCTCCAGATCGATGGGCGTGTCGTCGGGGAGCACCTCGGCGGGCTGCTCCTCCTCCTGATTCTCCGGAAGGTCTTCCGGATTCACTTCCTGGATCATAGTTGGCTTCCTCCTCGGAGAGGACGCCTGCGCGGCGGGAGCGCCCCGGATTTCCGGGCCGCGAACGCCACGCTAGCGCTCTCTGACAGCCCGGGGGACGGGGGAACGCCGACCCCGGAGGGTCGGGCACCCCCGGGCCTCGGGCCTAGCGGTACCGCTCGTTCTCCGGCTTCTCCTCGGTGACGTAGGGCTGGATGGTGTAGCGGATGGTCCGGCCCTCGTCCTCCGTGCGGATCAGTCGGAAGCCGGGCTCCTCCTCCGTGGGACGGTTGACGATGAAGGACAGCCGCGGCGTCTCCCAGCCCCGGGTGGAGTCGAAGCCCGTCACCCGGATGTAGTGGTGGGGGAACGCCTTGCGGCACTCGTTGACCTCGTAGAGGATCGCCGCCGGATCCTTCACGTCGAACATCGGCAGCCCCCACATCTCCCAGTAGGTGTTGCGGGGGTGGGGGTCGTCGGTGAACTCCACGTTCACCGCCCAGCCCTGGCTCAGGCAGTACTCCACCTGGGCCTTGATCTCGTCGTCGGTCAGGTCGTGCAGGAACGAAAAGGTGCCCTGCGTGATACGGCTTCCGGGGTTGGTCATCGCCATGGTGCTGCCCTCCTTAGCCGCTCACCGACGTCTCGGGGACGAAGTCGGCGGTGTCGGTGGATTCGTAGTTGAAGCTGATGTCCTTCCAGGTGTCCAGGGCCTGCTTGAGAGGCGTGCACCACTTGGCCTCCTTCTGCAGGATGTCCGGGCCCTCTTTCATGATGTTCTTGCCTTCGTTGCGGGCCTTCACCATGGCCTCGAGGGCCACCCGGTTGGCCGTAGCGCCGGCCTGGATCCCCATGGGATGGCCGATGGTGCCGCCGCCGAACTGCAGGACCACGTCCTCGCCCAGGTAGTGCAGCAGCTGGTGCATCTGCCCGGCGTGGATGCCGCCGGAGGCCACCGGCATGGTCTTGTTGAGCGACGCCCAGTCCTGGTCGAAAAAGATGCCCTGCTGCAGGTCCTGCGGATTGTATTCCTTGGTCAGCGTGTTGTAGTAGCCGGCGATCATGTTCGGATCGCCCTCGAGCTTGCCCACTACCGTGCCGGCGTGGATGTGATCGACCCCGGCCATGCGCATCCACTTGGAGATCACGCGGAAGCTCACGCCGTGGTTCTTCTGGCGGGTGTAGGTGGCGTGGCCGGCGCGATGCAGGTGGAGGATCATGTTGTTCTTGCGCGCCCATTTGGCCATGGACTGGATGGCGGTGTAGCCCACGATCAGGTCGATCATGATGATCACCGAGCCCAGCTCCTTGGCGAATTCGGCGCGCTCGTACATGTCCTCCATGGTGGCGGCGGTAACGTTCATGTAATGCCCCTTGACCTCGCCGGTGGCTGCCGAGGCCCGGTTGACCGCCTCCATGCAGTAGAGGAAGCGATCCCGCCAGTGCATGAAGGGCTGCGAGTTGATGTTCTCGTCGTCCTTCACGAAGTCCAGGCCGCCTTTGAGGGCCTCGTAGACCACGCGCCCGTAGTTGCGCCCCGACAGGCCGAGCTTGGGCTTGGTGGTGGCGCCGAGCAGGGGCCGGCCGAACTTGTCCAGGCGCTCGCGCTCGACGACGACGCCGGTGGGCGGGCCCTGGAAGGTCTTGAGGTAGGCCACCGGCATGCGCATGTCCTCCAGCCGGAGGGCCTTCAGCGCCTTGAACCCGAACACGTTGCCGATGATCGAGGCGGTCAGGTTGGCGATGGAGCCTTCCTCGAACAGGTCAATGTCGTAGGCGATGTAGGAGAAGTACTGTGCCGGGGTGTCGGTGCCCTCGCCGGTGTTCGGCACCGGATCTACTCGGTAGGCCTTGGCCCGGTAGAGGTCGGCTGCGGTAAGGCGGTCCGTCCACACCACGGTCCAGGTGGCGGTGGAGGATTCGCCTGCCACCGCCGCTGCGGCTTCCTCCGCGTCGACGCCCGGCTGCGGCGTGATGCGGAAGCAGCAGAGGACGTCGGTGTCCTTGGGCTCGTATTCGGGACGCCAGTAGCCCATCTCCTTGTAGGGGATGACGCCCGACTGGTACCGCTTCTTCGGGTCCTTGATCTCGGTTTCCTTAGCCATAACCGTTACTCCTGCAATTGATTCTCACTGACCGCCTCGCGATAGGGGTGCGGTCCGGATTCCCGAGTGCTTCGGTAAGGCTTAGGATGGAATGGTTCAACCAATAATTAAAAGTCGAAATATTTTTCAGTTATATTAGATGATAGTCTAACTACCGGGAGGCCCCAATGGAGCAGCCACCCCACAACCTCCGCCGCCACCTAAGCCTGCGCCAGCTGGAGGTGTTCGAGGCGGTTGCCCGCCTGGGCAGCCTCAAGCGCGCCTCGAAGAACCTGCACGTTACCCCGCCAACGGTCTCCATACAGATCCGCAAGCTCAGCGACGCGGTGGGCATGCCCCTTTTCGAGCAGGTGGGGAAACGGATCTACCTCACCGACGCCGGCCGGGCCCTATACGAAAGCTGCCGGGCGATGTTCACCAACCTGGAGCACTTCGAGTCGACCATTGCCGATATGCAGGGCCTGACCTGGGGCCGGGTGCGCTTGGCGGTGGTGACCACCGCAAAGTACTTCGCCCCCAGGCTGCAGGGGAGCTTCTGCGAGCGCTTCCCGGGGGTGGAGGCCTCGTTGGAGGTGGCCAACCGCGAGCACGTTCTGGAGCGGCTGCAGGCCAACCAGGACGACCTCTACATCTTCGGCCAGCCCCCGGCCGGCATGGACGTGGAGGCCGTGCCCTTCCTGCGCAATCCTTTGGTCCCGCTGGCTCCCCCCGATCATCCCCTGGTTGGGCGGAGGCGAGTCCCTCTGACGGAGGTGGGGGGCTATCCGTTTTTGGCCCGGGAGCCGGGGTCCGGGACCCGGCTGGCGGTGGAGCGGCTGTGTGACGAGCACGGGGTTTCGCTCAAGGTGCGGATGGAGCTGGGCAGCAACGAGGCGATCAAGCAGAGCGTGGCGGCGGGGATGGGCCTGTCGGTGCTGTCGCAGCACACGCTGGTGAGCGGCGGCGAGGAGGTGGCGATCCTGGACGTCGAGGGCTTCCCCATCGAGCGCCAGTGGTACCTGGTGTACCCGGCCGGCAGGAAGCTCTCCATCGCCGCCCGGACCTTCATGGACTACTTGCTCGAGGAGGGCCCCCGGATCATGGAAATGCCGGCGCCGCCGGCTCCGGAGGCATCACCCCCGGTTGGAGGCTCGGCGGGAAATGCGAGCTTGGCCCGGAGTGGCTAAGGATCGGGCCAAGGGAGAGCTCACACCCCCCAACGCTCGCGGAGGCCGGACAGGGCCTCCCGGCTGGCCCCGGCCAGGCGGAGGGTCTTGAGGCGACCCTTTGCCCCTTTCTCTATTCCGGCGTTGGGCTTGGGAATGCCTAGCTCCTTGGCCAGGAGAGCGGCCAGGTGGGCGTTGGCCTTGCCCTCGGTGGGCGGGGCGGTGATGCGGATCTTTAGGGAATCGCCGTGGCGGCCGGCGATCTCGTCCCGGTGGGCCCGGGGCTGGACGCGGACCTTCAGAAGCAGATCGTCGCCGTCCCAGGTGTAGAAGTCGTGCACGGAGTCCTCGCCGCTAATAGGCCACGCCCCGGGCCAGCTCGTGCAGGCTCTGGACCAGGAAGATCTTGATGAACTGGATGCCCAGCAGGACGACGATGGGCGAGAGGTCGAGGCCGCCGACGGGCGGGATCAGGCGCTGGGCGGGGGCGAGGATGGGATCGGTGATCTGGTACAACGCCCGCACCAGTGGGTTGTATGGGTCCGGACTGACCCAGGACATGAGCACCCGGATCAGGATGAGCCAGAACAGCAGGGTCAGCACGGCGTTGACCAGGAAGGCCAGGGCCTCGACGAAATTGGCGGCGATTCCCATGCGGGGGTGCTCCTTGGCGGGGGTTCGAACCACGGAGTCCACGGAATGCGCGAAGGATAACAGACTCCCTCAAATCCAGGCTTCAAGCCAGCGCCCGGCCAGGATCTCCGTGTACTCCGTGGGGTTTCAGCCTTGAACCGGCTTCACCCGCCCAGCTCCCGCGACCGGTTGGCCGCCTCCGCGACGGCCTCGGCCAGGGTGGGGCGCAGGCCGCCGCCCTCCAAAGCGGCCAGGCCACGGGCGGTGGTGCCGCCGGGGCTGGTGACCCGGGTGCGCAAGACGGCCGGGGCCTCGCCGGCGTCGCGGGCGAGCGCCGCCGCCCCGCTAGCGGTCTCCCGCGCCAGGGTGCGAGCGGTCTCGCGCTCGAGGCCCTCGGCCACTGCGGCCTCCTCCAGGGCCTCCAGGATCAGGAAGAAGTAGGCGGGCCCGCTGCCGGAGACGGCAGTGACCACGTCCATTTGGGTCTCCTTGGCCACCCAGACCACCTCTCCGGCGGCGCGCAGGATGCGCTCGGCCTCGGCCCGCCCGGGTCCG
Organism: Gammaproteobacteria bacterium; assembly: GCA_018609925.1. Taxonomy (GTDB): domain Bacteria; phylum Pseudomonadota; class Gammaproteobacteria; order Thiohalorhabdales; family Thiohalorhabdaceae; genus Thiohalorhabdus. The sequence goes on along the minus strand of JAHEOG010000157.1, from coordinate 5,012 downwards.
TCCACGTCCTCCTTGGCGAACAGGGCGGACACCCCGGCGCCCACCAGGGCGGGGGTGTTGGGCATGGCCCGCACCAGCGGCACCGGCCGGCCGAGCCACTGGCGCAGGCTGTCCAGGCGCACGCCGGCGGCCACCGAGATCACCAGCGGCGGAGCCTCGGGTAGGGCAGGGCCCACCTCGGCGCAGACCGGCTGCATGAGCTGGGGCTTCACCGCCAGGACCACCGTGTCCGCACCCGAAGTGGCCGTCGCGTTGGCCTCGGTGGCCGCCACGCTGAAGCGCTCGGCGAAATCCCGGCGCCGGGCCTCGTCCGGCTCGGCCACCGTGATCTGGCCCGGCTCCCAGCCGGCATTCAACAGCCCGCCGATAAGGCTGGCGGCCATGTTGCCGCCGCCGATGAAGGCCAGCCGCCTCTCTTGCTCCGCCATGAACTCCTCCCTACCGGGTTTTCGGGCTCCTGGTGCCGAACAGGGCCGACCCTACCCGCACGTGGGTCGCTCCTTCCTCGATGGCTGTCTCGAAGTCCGCGCTCATGCCCATGGACAGCATGTCCCAGGGGGACTGGGGAGCCCTCTCCCGGAGCCGCCTCTGCAGATCGGCCAGACGCCGAAAGGCGGGCCTCGCGGCCTCGGGGTTCGGACTCGGGGCCGGGATGGCCATGAGCCCGCGTAAACGGAGGCCCGGGCACTCGCCGGCGATCCGGGACGCCAGCTCCGGGGCCTCTTCGGGGGCGCAGCCGGACTTGGACACCTCCCCGCTGATGTTGACCTGGAGGCAGACGTCCAGGGGCGCCCTTTTTGTCCGGTACCGGTCCAGGGCCCGGGCCACCCTGAGGCGGTCCACCGAATGGATCAGGGCGAAGTGCTCGGCCACGGATACCGCCTTGTTGCTCTGCAGCGGACCCACGAAATGCCACTCCAGATCCAGATCCTCCAGCTCCGCTTGCTTGGCGGCGGCCTCCTGGACGTAGGACTCGGCGAAGCGGTGCTGGCCCGCCGCGGCCAGGGTCCGGATCGCCGCGGCGGGGAAGGTCTTGGCCACCGCCACCAGGGCGATCTCCTCCGGGTCCCGGCCCGCCCGCGAGGCGGACCTCTCGATGCGGTCGCGCACTCCCTCTAGGCGCTCGGCCAGGCCATCCCCGGCGCCCGGTCGGCTCAAGAAGGAAGCCTCCAAGGGACAAAGGCCCGGGGGAAGGGTAGCATGAGGAACGCTCGGGGGCGGGAATGCGTGCCAGGGCCGTGATGGGTAGGATTGGACCTACGGTGTTCCAGGAACGAAGGGGTTAACGCGATGGCCATGGACGTCTCCGAGCTGCTCACCTTCACGGTCAAGCAGGGCGCCTCCGATCTGCACATCTCCGCCGGCGAGCCGCCCATGATCCGGGTGGATGGCGACATCAAGAAGATCAAGGCGCCGGCGCTGGACGAGAAGCAGGCCCACGAGCTGATCTACGACGTCATGACCGACGATCAGCGCAAGCAGCTCGAGCAGGAGCTGGAGGCCGACTTCTCCATGGAGGTCCCCAACGTCGCCCGCTTCCGCGTCAACGCCTATCACCAGGACCGCGGGCTGGCGGCGGCCTTCCGGACCATCCCATCGGAGATCCTGACCCTGGAAGACCTGGGCGCGCCGGCGGTGTTCCGCCAGATCGTGGAGAAGCCCCGGGGGCTGGTACTGGTGACCGGGCCCACCGGCTCCGGGAAGTCCACCACCTTGGCGGCCATGCTCAACCACATCAACGAGAACCGCCAGGGCCACATCCTCACCATCGAGGACCCCATCGAGTTCGTCCACCCCACCAAGAGCTGCCTGGTCAGCCAGCGCGAGGTGCACCACCACACCCACAGCTTCGCCAACGCCCTGCGCGGCGCCCTGCGCGAGGACCCCGACTTCATTCTGGTGGGCGAGCTGCGCGACCTGGAGACCATTCAGCTCGCGCTCACCGCCGCCGAGACTGGCCATCTGGTGCTCGGTACCCTGCACACCAGCTCGGCGCCCAAAACCATCGACCGCATCATCGACGTCTTCCCGGCGGCGGAGAAGGACATGGTCCGGTCCATGCTCTCCGAGTCGCTGCAGGCGGTGATCTCCCAGGCCCTGCTCAAGAAGAACGGCGGCGGGCGCCTCGCCGCCCACGAGATCATGCTGGGTACCCCGGCCATTCGCAACCTGATCCGGGAAAACAAGACCGCGCAGATGGTCTCCGCCATCCAGACGGGCCAGCAGGACGGCATGCAGACGCTGGACCAAAACCTCCAGCAGCTCATCAGCCAGCGCAAAGTCTCCCCCGACGAAGCCATGACCAAGGCCAACAACCCGCAGTCCATCAAGGCGGCGTAGGCGGCTCCGAGTGGGTCCTCGCAAGCCCCGGCCTTGCGGGTACCCGCTGGCCGGTCCTTCTGGGCGATTCCCTCGCCGCGCTCGGAATGACTAGGGATGGAGGGGCATGGCGTTGCGAGGGTCCGGGAGGGCCGGAACCGCACTCCCGGAGAGGGCTTGCCCTGGGAGATGGCTTCGCCTTCGGCGGGGGTTGACGGAGAGCTCCCGGAAGATCCTCTCGCTCGGCTGAAGATGTGGCTGGGGCCCGTGCCCAGCTCAGGTGCCAGGGTAGACCTGCTCCCCAGGAAAGACCGGCCCATCCACGCAGACGCGGCGCATGGCCGGGCCGGTGGGCTCCTCCACCCGCACCGTGCAGCCCATGCATCCGCCCACCGCGCACGCCATGTACTCCTCCAGGGACAGCCAGACCGGGACCCCGAGCCTCTGGCCGAGGCGAGCGACGGCTTCCAGCATAGGCTCAGGGCCGACTGCGTAGAGGGCCGCCCTGCGGCGCTCGGTCGGCGCCAGGGGCTCCAGGTAGGCCGCGGCGAGGTCGGGCACATGGCCACGATAGGCCCCGGCCAGCCCCGCCCCCGAGGCCAGCCGGCTGGGGACGCCCCAGTCCTCCAGACGGGCATCGGCGTGGGTGGCTGTCTCCGGGACCCCGGAGACCGGGAATCCGGCCGGCTGGGTGGCGAAGGGGAAGGGCACCTCGGAGCCGAGGAAGGCCACCGGCTCGACCCCGGGGCGGTCCTTGAGGACCTCCGCCAGGAAGACCACGGGGGGGATTCCGACGCCGCCGCCCACCAAGACCGGATAGCGGACCTCCGGATCCACCTCGAAGGGGTGGCCGATGGGTCCCATCACGCTGATGGTCTCTCCCACCTGCCGGCGGGCCAGCAGCCGGGTCCCGAAGCCCAGGCGCTTGTAGAGGAACTCCGCCCAGCCCGCCTCGGGGCCCACCCGCTGGATGGACAGGGGCCGGCGCATGGGAAGCAGGGGATCGCAGGCGAGATGGGCGAACTGCCCAGGTCGGGCCGCCGCGGCGGTCTCCGGGGCGTAAAGGCGGAGTACGAGCTGATCGCCCGGCCACTCCTCGTGGGCCAGCACCTCCGTGTCCTCCACGTGGATGGTGCCGTGTGGGGCAGGGTAGGGATTAGCCATCCGCGCTGTCCTCGCTGAAGGGGTAGACCACATGCCCCTCCACCAGGGTCTGGCACACACGGCCCCGCAGGGTCCAGCCCAAGAAGGGGGTATTGCCGGAGCGGCTGTGCATGGTCTCCGGGTCCACTGTCCACTGGGCCTCGGGATCAAAGATGCAGACATCCGCTGGGTCGCCCACGTCGAGTCGCCCGGCCTCCAGGCCAAGGATCTCGGCGGGTCCGCGGGTGACCCGGTAGATGGCGTCGGCCAGCCCCAGGACCCCTTCGTCCACCAGCTGCAGCGTCAGTCCCAGCAGGGTCTCCAGGCCAGTCACGCCGTTGGCGCAGCAGGCGAAGGTCTCGTTCTTGCTGTCCGCCTCGTGGGGCGCGTGGTCGGTGGCGATGGCGGACAGGGTCCCGTCCGCCAGCCCGGTGCGCACGGCCTCACGGTCGGCGCGGCTGCGCAGGGGCGGGGCCATCTTGGCGTAACTGTCGAAATCGTCGACAGCGGCGTCGGTTAGGAACAGGTGGTGGGGCGCGGCCTCCCCGGTGACCGGCAGGCCCCGCGCCTGGGCGCCGCGGATCAGCTCCACCCCGCCGCGGGTGGCGACGTGGGCGATGTGGACACGTCCTCCGGTGAGCTCCGCGAGAAGGACGTCGCGGGCGATCATGACGTCCTCGGCGGCGTTGGGGATGGCACCGAGGCCCATGCGGGTGGCGTGGGGCCCCTCGTTCATGGCGCCGCCGGCCGACAGGGAGCGCTCCTCCTCGTGGAGGATCAGCAGATAGCCGAAGGTGGCGGCATACTCCAGGGCCTGGCGCATGATTCCCGCATCGGCCAGGGGTCGGCCGTCGTCGGAGAAGGCGACGCAGCCGGAGGCGGCCAGTTCGTGCATCTCCGTCAGGGTCTCCCCGGCCAGCCCCCGGGTGACGGCGCCCACTGGGTGGACGCGGGTCCGTCCCACCCGTGCGGCGGTGGCGCGGATCTGCTCGGTGACGCTGGGGTGGTCGTTGACTGGAGCCGTGTTGGCCATGGCCGCCACACGGGTGATGCCGCCGGCGGCTGCCGCTCGCGAGCCGCTGGTGATGTCCTCCTTCCACTCCTGGCCGGGCTCCCGCAAGTGGACGTGCATGTCCACCAGCCCGGGACAGACAAAGGCTCCCCCGGCGTCGATCTCCCGGTCCGCCTGGAAGCCCTCGGGGGGCTCACCCACGCCCTGGACCCGACCGTCGCCGAGGAAGAGGTCGGCCACCTCGTCCCGGTCTGCCGCCGGGTCGATGAGCCGTCCACCGCGGATAAAAGTCTTCATAGGGGGTCCCTATTTAGGAAGCGCGCAAAGGGTTGCGCGAAGCCCGCGAAAAAGCGCGGCAAACCCGGCATTCCTCGGGCTGCTGCCCGGTTCCCGGAGGGGTTCCCAGGGACCACCTAGGTAGCCCCGCTTTTTCGCTTCTTTTTTGAGGAACGCGCAAAGGGTTGCGCGAAGCCCGCGAAAAAGCGCGGCAAACCCGGCATTCCTCGGGCTGCTGCCCGGTTCCCGGAGGGGTTCCCAG
>JAHEOG010000156.1 GCA_018609925.1 Gammaproteobacteria bacterium | reverse complement strand
TCGCGGGCCGCCGCCGTCATCCCGCGGCTTCTCGGGGACCGGGGTCCCCCGCGCCGAGACGATCCAGGAAATCCGCCACCAACCGATCGGCGATGTCGTGGCCGCAAACCGACTGCAGACCCTTCCAGGCCGGGATGCCGTTGACCTCGATGACTTGATACCTGCCGTCGGGGCCTTCCAGCAGGTCCACGCCCCCGTAGGCCAGGTCCAGGGCCTCGCTGGCCCGCTCGGCCAGCGCCCCCAGCTCGCCGTCGGGGCGGGTGGCAAAACAACGCGCCCCCTGGGCCACGTTGCGGATCCAGCCGCTGCCTTCCCGCCGCATCGCCGCCACGGCTAGGCCCCCCACAACCAGAACCCGCCAGTCCCGAAAGCTGTCCTCCCGATTGGATGCCATGTACTGCTGGAGGTAATAGATGCCGCCCACGCTTGCGGGAACGGGCAGCGCGTCGCCCGCCCGCAGGCGGGTAAGCCCTTCCCCCCGGGACCCGAACAGTGGCTTGCTGACCACTTCCTCCCCCTGGCGGTGGGCCGAGGTGGCGGCGGCCTGGGCGATGGTGGATCGGGCGCAGATGCGGGTCGCGGGGATGGGGAGGCCGGCCCGGGCCAAACGGAAGCTGGCCAGGGCCTTGTCGACGCTGCGCTCGATGCCGCGGCCGTCGTTGTAGACCAGCACCCCAAGCTCGCCCAAGGCGTGCAGGATGTCCAGGTGGAAGACCACCTGCTCCAGCGTGCCGCCAGGTACGCCGCGCACGAAGACCCCGTCCGGCAGGCTGTCGGCGAACCCCGGGATGCGCACACCGGGAGAGCCGGTGGCCAGATCCAGCTCGCAGTCGCTCAGCGAGGCGAAGCGGGTGGCGAAGCCCCGCGCGGCGAAGGCTTCGCTCAGGCGCTCGCCGTGCCAGCCTGCGTCGTCGGTTATGACGGCAACGGTGGGCCTCATGCGCCGCCCCCAAAGGAGCGCTCCAGCAAGGGCTCATCGATTCCCCCCGCCCGGAACGTGTGGCCGCTCTCCAGGGCCGTGACGCTGACCCGGGCCGGGCTGAACAGCATGGGATCGATCTGGAAGAAGTCGTAATCGTATTCCTGGAACAGCTCGCCGAAGGGCCGCCCGTAGTCGGAGGAGGTATTGCTCGGCAAGCGCTGGGCCAGGTCCCGTGCGGCCTCGTCGTCCCCGGTGACGAAGAGCTGGACCGAGCCGCCGAAGAGCACCGCGTCGTTGGTGCGGCCCATGGCGGTAACGAAATCGGGGGCCGGGGGGCAAAGCGGTGCCGAACCGGCCCCGTCTACGATCCGGCCCAGGTGGAAGCCCACCTCGTGGGCCTTGTGCAGGGCCACCTCCAGCACCCGAGCCACCACCTGGGTCGCCCCGGCCAGGCTCTGGGTGGGGGTCAGGATCAGGGTCAGGGCCCGGGGATCGACGCCGCAGTCGGCGGCGATCCGGTCGGTGAGCTCCTGGGGCGGGCGAGCGTCCACCTCCAGCACGAGGCAGGTTCTCTGGGCTTGATCGGTGTAGCCGAGCTCCTGGAACAACGGCTCCTTGACCGACAGGGACCGGCCCGGGCCCGAGCCCAGGGCGAAGAAGTCCGTCTCGTCATGGGTCAGGCTCCAGCCGGCGTACTGGCAGCCCAGGCAGGCAAGGACCGGGTCCTGGGTGTGGACATGGACGGATAACGGCCAGTCCTTGGTCGTTCCGGCCCCGGTCAGGGTTACCCCACCGAGGCCGCCCATGCAGATCTCCGCGATGCGTCGGCCGGCCTCCATGCCGCCCCGGGACTCGATTCCGGCATCGATCAGGATACAGCCGTTGGCTTGGCGCTCCACTCCCAGGCGCAGCTCATCGGCCCGCTCCTGGAGGTCCGTCACCAACGGCTCGGCAAGGGCATTGAGGCTAACTCTCGGCAAGGGAATCCCCGCTTGGGTGCTCATCCTGCCTCCCTGTGGTTATCGTGTAGCCAGCGCTCCAGGCGGTACTGGCGCCGGTGAGCTTCTTCCTGCGCCCGAACGGGATGGCGGGCCTGGGTATGGACGGTGCAAACCGGCTGGCCCCGATCCATAACCGTCCCAGCGGCGGGTCGGTCGGAGACCCAGTGGGGCCATGGGGGTGATTCGGGCATGGCCACCCGATGGGCGGCATACACCACGGCAACAGCGCGCGCGGGACCTTCCGGAAGGCGCGCTTGCGGAAGGTGGCCCGTGCAGGCTGCCAAGTGGGCCGCTAGGATCCCACCCGGGGAATCGGCATCGTAGAGCTCGGCGGTGGCGGTGGGGCGGGGATTCAGCTCCAAAACCCAGGCCCTTCCCCTGCTCACCACGGCATCCAGGCCGTTGAGGCCCACCAGGCCCAGCTCCCGGGTCAGCTGCGTGGCGGCCTCTTCCAGGGTCCGCATGGCCGGGGCTGAGGGGGGAGCCTTGGCCACCGCTCCCCCGTACTGGAAGGGGGGCACGGGCCCCCGTACCGGTAGACCGCGGTTGTAGCCGACGATACGGATGTCGCGGCCGTCGGCCAGGAACAGGAGGGAGACGGGGTGTCCGGGAACCCGGCGCTGGTAGAGGGCCTCTACCGGTGGCGGAGCCCCCCGGAGGGCATCGGCGGGACGAACGTGACCCCCGCCGTCCCGGCCTGTCTCCTTCACCAGCCACCCCCTCGGTGCGGCGGGCGCCCTTTGCCGGGTTTCCGGATGGGGGATGCCCAGGCGCTCCAGGAGGGCGAAGAATCCGGGGCCGTCCCCGGCCAGGGCGGCTGTCTCCGGGCGATTTCCCCGGAGTGGCGCTATCCTCGCCAGATCCCGCAGGAGATCGGCCCGCTTGGCGATCCCACCGCCGTAGACCAGTCCCGCCGGCTGCCACCGCTGGGCGGCCTCCAGGATCCGGTCGTGGTCCAGGCTCCCTTCGCTACCCTCCAGGACCTGGACCTCCTGGGCCGTTTCCCGGGTGTCGGTGTCGCCGAAGGCGTCCAGCACCAGGGGGGCAAAGCCGGCCCGCCGGGCGGACTGGGCCAGGGCCCGAGCCGTGACGGCAACGATCAGGAGCCGCTCGTGGGTATTAGCCCACGAAGCCACGCGCTGCCTCGAAGGCTGCCTGGAAGGCCAGGTCCTCCGCGGCGGCCTGGGCGTGCATCCGGCGCAGCAGGTCGTGCTGGGCCTGATACTTGACCCCGCCCACGGCGAGGGCGCCGATGGCCACCGCTCCGCTCTCGGAGTCCGGAAAGCCGACCCCGTCGTCCTGAACCCCCACGCCTTCAACCCCGGCGGGGGGGACGGCGTTGACGTCCGCCACGACCTTGAGCCTGGGCGCCGGACGCACGAGATCGGCGGTAAGGACCTGGACCCCGGCCGGGGCCGTGCACAGGATGATGTCCGCCTCGTTGACCAGGTTGCGCTTGGCGTCCTCGGAGCTGCCATCGCCACCGCTGACCTGTACTCCGAAGCGCTCATTGCAGCGCTCGGCCTCCTGGTCAGCCCGGCCCTTGCCCTGGTGGCTGATGAGCACTACCTCGGCCCCGGCCCGGGCAGCCAGGACTCCCGAGACCACTCCCACGGGGCCCGTCCCGCCGAAGACGACGACGGTCTGTCCGGCCAGGTCCCCCCCTTGGGCGGCGCGCAAGTGGTGCTCCACCAACGCCACCAGGCCGGCGGCTGTGGTAAAGCCCCCGCTGGGATCCGCCATTACGCTCACCTCGAAGGGCGGGACCATGGATTCCCGGGCCGTTTCCATCATGTCCATGGACGCGTACACGTCCTTGCCGCCGAGGAAGATCCCGGTCCGGCGAGCGCCGTCGGGGCCGCGTGAGAAGATGGTGTCCTGGACCATGTCCGCCACCTCGTCTTGCTCCACCCCGCTGTAGGGGATAGCGGCATCCCATCCGGCGTCATAGGCCATGTTGACGTCGAAGGGGCTGGTATGTCGGCCCGGGGTGAACATGTGCAGCAGCAGCGGGCTCTCCATTTAGGATCTCCCCTGGTTGGTCGTTTCTGCAAAGGATCCGCTTGCGCTCATCTCGATCCGCGCTCCGTGATTGCGGGGTGCAGCGGCAAGGAAGCGAAGGTCCTCGTCCTGCGCGAAGTGCTGGCCGGCCTTCCGAGCGAGCTGCTCCGCCTGGTCTCGGTTTGGGAACCAGGAGTACCCCGTCGGACCCCAGGAGCTCTGTCCCGTCCCGACCCCCCCGTGGGCCTCGAGCCACTCCAGGGCCTCTGCCACCCGGGGGCTTGCGAACCGGTCCCCCTGGGCCGGGGCGAAGTGGTCACCCACTCGGGCCTGGATCTCCGCGATCGCCGCCCCGAACTCGCCCAGCTCCCGATCGGCTACCGCCGGAAGGAGCCTCATCAGGGTGATCCGGCACAGATGAGCGGCGACCTCTGCCGGGAAGACAGGCAGCTCGTTGAAGGCCTGGCGCTCACTGGGCCCGTGCAGGCCTTGCCCGGAATCGAGCACAAGGACCGGATGCCAGTCCTCGGGGAAGGGCAAGCGCGCCACCACCGGGGGTGTGTCGCCGTCGGGGTAACGGCCCCCATCCAAGAGCAAGCCCCCTTCTCGGAAGGCTCCCAGGCCAGCCCCGGACCGCTGGCCCCGGTCACAGGCCCGGGCCAAATCGGCCGGGTCGAGGTGAAGGCCATGCAGCCGGCTCAAGGCTGTGCCCACCGCCAGGACGAGCTGGCTCCCCGAGCCGAGTCCGCAATGGGCCGGAATGGCCTCCTGGATCTCAAGGGCCCCAGCCTCCGGTAGTTCCCAGTTCGCGCAAACCCGGCGTGCGACCGCGAGGGCGCGCTCGCTCTCCGGACCGACTGCGGTGAGCAGATCGGCGGGGGCCGCCCTGACCTTGGTAACGAAGGCGCTCAAGGCCAAGCCCAAGCTGCCGTAGCGACGCCCTAGGTTCCCATTGAGATCCAGGAATCCGAGGTGGAGCCGGCTCGGGGCCTCTACCGTTACCCTCGCCGGGCACGGGGCGTCGGTAGCTACCTCCTCGGCCATGATTGCTCTTCCATGCCCATTTGCGCTTTTAAGCAAGCCTCATGCCACCAGGGATACCCGCCCAGCGGATGGCGGTCCCAGCTCCCTGCATCGGAGCCGTGGCACGGTGTCATCGGCCCGTTACAAGATGAGGCCCCTTGGCCAGGGGGCCGGGTCAACCGGGTTTGAAGGGCCCCCTAGGGGGCGCTGGCCACCGATGGAGAAGGCGGGAGCGGTCCTAGAGCCGGCTGGTAAAGATCTCCAGGCCGATGTAGTAGTGGTCCCCGTAGGGCCGGCAGTGGATGGTGAGGCACTCGTAGGTCCGGTTGCGGCCACTGCGGTCGGTGGTCTGGAAGGTTACCACTTGTTCCGGGTCCAGCGCCCGATCCGCCAGAATACCCACCCCAAAGGGCGAGCTGTCCACCACCCGAACTTGGGCGGTTCCCTCGGCCCAGGCGAGAGTGGCGGTGCGGCCCTCCTCGGCGGAGGCCCGGGAGGCCAGGCGCTTCTCCTGATTGTGGAGGAAGTAGTTCAACCGCTGATGGGCATTGTGCAGATAGTGGGTCAGGGCCAGCGGGAAGGCCCGGCCGGCGCGGGCGGCACCCACCAGCTCTCCGAACTGACGGAGGAGGTCCTCCTGGGACTCCACGGCTTGGGGGCGCGGGGATGTGGCCGTGTGACCGGGCTTGGACTGCCCGGTGAGGTGGCCCTGTAGGCGTACCAGCCGTTGGCGGATGGCAGCAAGCTGCCGGGTGAGCCGGGGGTCCACCTCGGCGTTCCAGGCCGCCTCCACGAGGCCGTCCAGGTGGGTCAGCAGCTCCGAGAATTCGGTGATCTCCGCTCGTTCCAAAGATCCCTCCCCCCCGAAAGGGTCGTGGTAGGGTAGCTGGGCGCCATCCCCCGGTGAGACCAAACCCTAGCCGGTGGCCGGAACAAAGGCAACCTGGTGGCCCCGCTCGGCTCGGGGGGCTGCCCCCTTCAAAGGACTGGGCCCATTACGAACTTGGTGGCCATTGCCGACGAGCTGCGCCACGAGGTGGGGGATTTAGCCTTCGATGCCCCCGTGGCCTACGTCTACAACCCCCTTGATTACGCTTGGGAGCCCCATCGGCTCTATTTGGAGCGGTTCGGGGGTTCGCCCCGCGAGGTCCTTCTGGTGGGGATGAATCCGGGCCCTTTCGGCATGGTCCAGACGGGGATCCCGTTCGGGGACCGCGACCTGGTCCGGGAGTGGCTCGGGATCGAGGCGCCGGTCGGCCAGCCCCTCCAGGAACACTCCCAGCGGCCGGTGGCGGGCTTCGCTTGCAAGCGGAAGGAGGTCAGTGGCCAACGGCTTTGGGGCTGGGCGCGGCGGCGCTTCGGCTCGCCCGAGGCCTTCTTTGCCCGGTTCCTGGTGGTCAACTACTGCCCCCTCGCCTTCCTGGAGGAGGGCGGGCGTAACCGAACTCCGGACAAGCTGCCCGCGGCGGAGCGCCGCCCCCTCTTCGCAATGTGCGATCGGGCCCTGGCAGCCACCGTGGATCGGGTAGACCCGGCTTGCGTCCTCGGTATCGGGCGTTTTGCCGAGCGGCGTATCCGGGCTGTGGTGGGGGAGGACAACCGGACGCTGGGAGCGGTGCCCCATCCCAGCCCGGCAAGCCCCCAGGCGAACCGGGGATGGTCGGATCTGATGGAACGGGCGCTGCGATCCTACGGTATCGGTCTGCCGGAAGACTCCGGGACCCGGCCTACTGGTTGATGGCGAAGACCTCCAGGCCCAGGAAGTAGGGTCCCTCGTCCGGGCGGTAGTGGACCACCAGGGCTTCGTAGCGCCGGCGACGGCCCTCTTCCTCCAGGATCGCCCCCACCACGGTGTTCTCCTCGAGCGATTCGGTGGTACGGACCCCAACCCGTAGGCGGATAGGTCGACGACGTCGCCGGTGCCCTCGCCCCCTTGCCTCCGGATGTGGACGACGGCCTCGCCCGGATTGCAGCTGATCACGCGGCGCTGGCCTTGGCCCCGGAGCGCGAAGCGCAGACGCAGCCGGCCGGTGTGTAGGTAATGGGTCAGCGTGGGGGTAAGTCCCGCGCCGCGGGCCGAGTCGGTCAGGGCATCGAACTGCTCGAGGAAATCGGAGCTGTCCCGAACCGTTTTGTTGCGGGGCTGGGCGTTCGGCTCCTCGTGCGCCGGCTTGTCGAGCAGGTGGCCGGCTTGTCGAGCAGGTGGTTGTGGATGCGCACCAGTCGCGCCCGGAATTGGGCGGCGAAAGCCACCGCCTCCTGGTCGACGGGACTGCGCCGAGCGGCCACCGTCAGCCCGTCCAGGTGGCCGATGAGGTCCTCGAAGGAAGTGATCCTCAGGGTCTCCATTCTCCCCCCGAAAATAGGGCACCGGGATTTATGGGGTCCCTAGACGGAGTGTAGTCCGAGCCCCGCCTCAGGGAATGCCCCTAGCTCCCGCCCCGGAAAAGGAACAGCCCGCTTACCGTCTTGGCGTCCACTCGCCCTGCCCGGACGGCCTCTTCCAGCTCCGTCGCCGTCAGGTGCACCGTGCGGAGGTCCTCGTCCGGATCCTGTGCGGGAGGCTCGGCCAGCGCCTCCAGGTCCCGGGCCAGGTAGGCGTGGATTATCTCATCGGAATAGCCGGGTGCCAGCGGGAAGTCCCCGAGGTGAGACCAACTGGCCGCGCGGTAGCCCACCTCCTCCTCCAGTTCCCGGCCAATGGTGGTGGCGGGGGCCTCCTCGGCCTCCAGGGTCCCCGCGGGGAATTCCAGGATCCAGGTCTCCAGGGGGAACCGGAATTGCTCCACCAGGACGAAGCGGCCCTCCCCGTCAATGGGCACGGCCATGGCGCCACCGGGGTGGCGGATGGTCTCGAAGACGCCCTCCACGCCGTTGGGGAGGCGCAGCCAGGCGGCCTCGAAGGCGAACTTCCGACCCTGGTAGAAGAGCCGTTCGCCGAGGCGCTGGAGGGATCGGGACATGGGGGACATGGCGACTCCGTTGGGACGTTGATCCGAGAAGGGCCGAACATGGGGCTACGAGGACTGCTCTCGCGGCCCTATACCGCCACGGGGGCCGAGATCCGGCCGTGGCTGCGATAGCCCTCCAGATGGATGTCGTCGGGGGTAAAGGCGAACAGGTCGCTAACCTGGGGATTCAGTCGCAGCGCCGGTAGCGGCAGGGGCTCCCGGCCGAGCTGCTCGTCCACCGCTGCAAGGTGATTGCGGTAGATATGGGCATCGCCCAGGGTGTGGATAAGCTCGCCGCTGCGATAACCGAGGACGTGGGCCACCATGGAGGTGAGCAAGGCGTAGGAGGCGATGTTGAACGGCACGCCGAGGAAGAGGTCCGCCGAGCGCTGATAGACCTGGCAGGAGAGGCGTCCCTCGGCGACGTGGAACTGGAACAGGATGTGGCAAGGCGCCAGGCCCATACGGTCGAGGTCGGCCACGTTCCAGGCCGAGACCAAGTGGCGCCGGCTGTCGGGATCGTGCCGGAGGCTATGCAGCACCTCGGTTATCTGGTCGATATGGCGACCGTCCGGGCAAGGCCAGGAGCGCCACTGGTAGCCGTAGATGGGACCCAGCTCGCCGTCGGGACCCGCCCACGCATCCCATATGTGGACATCCCTTCCCTGGAGCTCCCGGGCGTTGGTGGACCCCCGGAGGAACCAGAGCAGCTCTTCCTTGACCCCCCGGAAAAAGAGCTTCTTGGTCGTGACCGCCGGGAACCCGTGCTCGAGATCGAAGCGCAGCTGCGCACCGAAGGTGGACAGGGTGCCTACCCCGGTGCGGTCCGATTTGGGCACGCCCTGGTTCCGCACGTGGGCCAGCAGGTCGAGATAGTTCCGCATCGTCGGATGTCCTCCCCAATCCCCAGGATGGCACATGGGTCCGTCGGCGGGCCTCAATCGTCGGGGGTCCTGTCCCCCATCGGAGTCCCGGCCGGAAGGTGCTCGGCCAGAAAGGCCTCGAGACCGGCGCGGTAGGTTGCCTCGTCCTCCAAGAAGCTGCCGTTGTGACCGCCCTTCAGCTCCAGGAATCGCTTGGGGCCCGTAAGCCGTTCGAAGATGGCTTGCCCGTGGGCGATGGGCACGATCTCGTCGGTGGGGCTGTGGATCACCAGGACCGCGCAGCGGCACCGGGCCGTGTTGTCGGCGGTGGGGAACCGGTACTTAGCGATCCAGCGCACCGGCAGATAAGGATAGATGGCTTGGCCGAGCTCGGGGATGGAGACGAACGGCGATTCCAGGATCAGCGCCCCGGGACGGTGTCGTGCGGCGAGGTGCGCGGCCACGGCTGCGCCCAGGGAGCGCCCCACCAGGACGATGCGCTCGGCGGCTACCCCGCGATCGCGGCGCAAATAGCGCCACACGGCTTCCCCGTCCCGGTAAAAGCCAACTTCGGAAGGCTCCCCTTCACTGCGGCCGTAACCGCGATAGTCAAAGATCAGCACGGACAGGCCCAGCTCGTGGAATAGCCGCAGGGTGTCCAGCCGGTGTCCGATGTTGCCCGCATTGCCATGGAAGAAGGCGACCACGGCCCGCTCCTCGGGGGAAGGAACGAGCCAACCGTCCAAATGGACGCCGTCCTGCGCCTCCAATGTGATCCGCTCGTAGTCGAGCCCCACCGTCTCGGGGGTGGCTTTGACACTGCGCCCTGGTTGATCGGGGAGGAATAGCAGCCGGTCCTGGCTCAGGTAGACCCAGAGCACCAGCGCCGCGTAGCCGGCGGCCAGGACGCCTAGCCCGAGGAGTGCTTGCTGGAAGGACATGGCCTTCTTCCCATGGTCGGCGCTGCCCGCAGCCTGGGGTCAGTCCGTTTCCCGCTCGACGCTGCAACAGTGCGGCGCATCTCCAGTCTCCGCCTCGAGCACGGCACCCCGCTCCGGGGTTGGGCGGTAGGTGGTGCAGCCCTTGTTGCCCAAGGTGTAGGCCTGCTCGTAGACGGTACGGAACGCCTCGAAGGGAAATTCCGGGGGGATGTTGATGGTCTTCGAGATGGAGCTGTCCACACATGGCTGCAGGGCCGCCTGCATGGCCAAGTGGTCCTCCGGAGCCAGGTCCGGGGCACGCACGAAGGTCTCGGGGAGGGGCCGATCGTCCCCTTGGGTCCGCCGCCACAGCCGGTGGGCGTAATCCTCTACCGTGTACTCGTGGGCAGTGCCGTCCGCCCCCAGGACCCGGCGCCGGAAGCGGAAGTCGAAGGGGGGCTCCAGACCGCCGGAAACGTTGTTGGCAAGCAGGCTGATGGTCCCGGTGGGGGCGATGGCGGTCAAGTGGCTGTTGCGTATGCCCCGGGCGGCGATGCCCTCGCGGATGTCCTCCGGGAGACCGGCCACGAACCGGCCTTCGAGATAGGGGCCCGCCTCGAAATCGGGGAAGGCCCCCTTCTCCTCGGCAAGCTCAATGGAGGCGCGGTAGGCGGCTTCGGTGATTGTGCGCATGGCGGTGGCCGCCTGGGTCCGGCCAGCCTCGCTGTCGTAGCGCAGGCCCAGCATGATCAGGGCGTCTCCCAGACCCGTAAGGCCCAGGCCGATGCGGCGGTTCCCCCGTTCCACCGCCGCCTGGCGGTCCAGGGGGAACCGCGAGGCGTCGATGACGTTGTCCAGCATGCGCACTGCGGTGGGGACCACCTCGGCGATCCCCGAAAGATCCAGCCGGGCTCGGTCGGTGAGCGGCGCCTCGACGAAAGCGGCGAGGTTGATGGAGCCCAGGTTGCAGGAGCCATACGGGGGTAGGGGCTCCTCGCCGCAGGGGTTGGTGGCCGAGATGTGCTCCCGGTACCAGAGGTTGTTCCACTGGTTCACGCGGTCGATGAAGATCACCCCGGGCTCTGCCACGTCATAGGTAGCGGCGGCGATGCGTTGCCACAGATCGCGGGCCGGGACCGTGCGCACCACTCGGCACGGGACGGGGCCATCGTAGCCGGGCCATTGCCGGTGGATTGTGCCGCCTTCACCCACGTCCGGATCGAGGGCGTCCTCGGGGAAGATTAGAGGCCAGTCGGCGTCTTCGCGAACGGCCTCCATAAGCTCGTCGGGAACGAGCGCGGAGAGGTTGAACCGGGTCAGGCGACCCTCTTCGCGCTTGGCCTCCACGAACTCCTCGATGTCCGGGTGGTCGCAGCGCAGCGTGGCCATCATGGCCCCTCGGCGCGCACCGGTGGACAGCACCGTGGCGCACATGGCGTTCCAAACCTCCATGAAGGAGACGGGGCCGGAGGCGAGTGTCCGAGTGTCCCGGGTAAGCATCCCCCGCGGGCGGAGGGTGGAGAAGTCGTAGCCCACACCCCCTCCTTGCTGCATGGTCACCGCGCCTTCCTTGAGGGCCTCGAAAATCCCTTCCATGGAATCCGCGATGCGTCCCATGACGAAGCAGTTGAAAAGGGTCACCTTGCGCCCGGTCCCGGCCCCGGCCAGAATCCGCCCTGCGGGCAGAAACCGGAAGCCCTCAAGGGCCTGCCGGAAGGGGGCTCGCCAGTCCTCGGGCTCGCTCTCCACCGCGGCCAGGGCGCGAGCCACCCGGTTCCAGGTGTCCCCGATGTCTTCCTCCGCCCTTTCGGGACCCTCACTGAGGCGGTATTTGCTCCGCCAGATGTGACGGGCGATCTCCGCCTCGAACGGATCTTCGCTCGTACGGGGGCCTGCGTTGCCCGTCATTGCCTGCCTCCTGCTGTTCCGGATGCCATCCGGATGAGGGCCGCCAGCCGGGGTGGGCTGTGGTAACCCTCCGGACAGGGGTGTCTTTTTGATTTGACAACGTGCCCCTGGTTTGGCTATTCGGGTAGATCGGGGGGTTGAATGATGCAGTCTGGGTATCGGCACCTATGGTCAATGAGCGCACCTACGAAGCGTTGGGCCTCGCCCAACGCTTGGTGGTCTTTGCCTTCCTCGGGGTGGGTTTGTGGTACCTGGCCTGGCGGCCGGGGACCTTCAACCCCGAGGCGCCGATTTTCTCCGGGCTCATCTACGGGGTGGAGCTGTACGGCTTCCTGACCGCCCTTCTGCATGCCTTCATGGTTTGGCGCCTGAGCCGGCCGCAGCCGGCTCCACTCCCCGAAGCGGGTCTGGGGGTGGATGTCTTCGTTCCCACCCTTAATGAGGACCCGGATCTGGTTCGACGGACCTTGCTTGCCGCGGACCGGATGGATTATCCCCATTCCCTGTGGCTGCTGGACGACGGCAACCGGTCCGAGATGGCCGCCTTGGCAGCCGAAGTGGGCTGCCACTACCTGGCCCGCGAGGGCAACCGTCACGGCAAGGCGGGCAATCTCAACCACGCCTTGGCTCACGCCAAAGGGGAATTCGTAGCGGTCTTCGACGCCGACCACGCCCCCCGCCGGGATTTCCTCCACCGGGTGCTGGGCTACTTCCGGGATCCGGAATTGGCCTTCGTCCAGACCCCGCAGGACTACTACAACCTCGATTCCTACCAGCATCGGAGCGCTCGGGGAAGGAGGACCGTCTGGACCGAGCAGTCGCTTTTCTTCCGGGTCATTATGCCCGGCAAGGATCGCCACAACGCCGCCTTCTTCGCCGGAAGCTGCGCCGTTTTGCGCCGGTCCGCTCTTGACGCGATCGGCGGATTCGCCCCCGAAACGATCACCGAAGATCTCCACACCTCGATCCGTTTCCACAAGCGGGGCTATCGCTCCCTCTACCACGCCGAGGCCCTGGCCTTCGGCCTGGCGCCTCCCTCCCTCCGGCCCTTCCTGCGGCAGCGTTTGCGCTGGGGGGCCGGGGCCATGCAGGTCTGGCGACGGGAAGGGGTGCTTTTTGCCCGCGGGCTCTCCCTGCCCCAGCGGCTGAGCTACCTCGCCTCCATGCTGACCTATTTCGACGGCTGGCAGAAGGCGGTTTTCTATTCGGCCCCCGCGTTCGTGCTGATGACCGGGGTCATGCCCATCGCCCACTTCGGCTGGGTTTTCCTGGCCCACTTTGTCCCCTTCTATCTCCTGAACTTCTGGGCATTTGAGGAGCTCGGTCGCGGCTACGGCAACACCTTCTACATCGAGCAGTACAATATGGCCCGTTTTGCGGCCTTCATGCGCTCCACGCTGGGGCTGCTCCGCCGTCCGCGGGGCTTTCGGGTTACTCCCAAGGGGGGGGTCGCCGACGGTGGGCTTCCCGTGATACCCCAGGGGTTGGTCCTGTTGGTGAATAGCATGGCGATCCCCGTCGGGGCCGTGCTTTTCCTGGCGGGAAACGGCCTCTCTACGGGGGCCTTCGCGGCCAATCTGTTCTGGGCAAGTTTGAACGGGGCTCTGGCGGGCTCGGTCCTGCTGTTCACCTGGGGCTTGCGCCGGCGGCGCAAGGAATACCGCTTCCCGACGGCCCTTCCCGCCAGGGTAGCCCTTGTTGATTCCGGTAGCTCGGGTACGTTGGGCTTAGTGGAAGACCTGTCCCCCGAGGGGTTATGCCTTCGGCTACCGGCTCCGGCCGGCGAACTGGAGGAAGGTCGCGTTATGGCCGGGGAGATCCTCCTGCCTAATGGTCCGGTTCCTTTCCGGGGTCAGGTGCGTGGGGCGAGGGTGGCGGGGCTGGGAGATCGCTGGTGGGAGGTAAGACTTCGCCTGCAGGAGCTTTCGCAGCCGGTACGGGAAGAGCTCCTGCGGTTCCTGTATGGATCGGACCTCCAATGGTTCTTCGGTGGGCTCCGTGAGAGGGGCCGCACCCCTGTGGAGGTCATTCGGAGCTGGTTCGGACGAAGCCGGGATCGACGGGAAGGGAAAGTCCCCGATTGGGTGCCGGTGGCTTGTCGCGCCTCGGATCCCTTTGGGGAGGCCCACAAGGGGGCAGGATACAGGCGGCTTAGTCGGTTTGGGGAGGAGTTTGCCACAGGGCTCCGGCTGCCTTCGGGGCGCCTGGACCGGATTACTTTGGGCTGGGAGGTTCCCCGGGGGGCCCTCCTGCAGGTCAGCACCCCGGGTCAACGCGGTCTAGGAGTAGCCGTTTACCGGGTCCAGGCGGCGCGTCGGTTAGCCACCCCTCTCGGACCCCTCTTCATCCATACCCTCCAATCGCCCATCGGAACATCCCATGCGCCATCTCAGCCTGCGGTTCTGGTTAATCCTCCTTCTGCTGCCAGCTAGCGCTCCCACCACCGCGGCGGGAGTGGCCTTGGCCGGCGGTGAGGTAAGCCGGGACTCCTCCTATACCTTTGTGGGCTGGATCGGTCCCTTCTCCCTCGATACGGGGCTCGCCGAAGGTTGGTTCTACCGCCTCGGGGCGGATTGGCTGCGCTACGAGTTCGAAGGGGCCTCCGGCAAAGTGGAAGCCAGCGCGCCCGGGGGTGAAATTGCCCTGGGGCGCAATTGGCGGGTCGGTCTCGGAAACTGGGGGGCCTCGGTAGGGGCGGTCTATCGCAATACGGCGCTGGATCCGCCCTCGGCCGATAGTGACGTGGAAGGGGCGCGCTTGGGCGCCAAATTTCAGACTAGCATCAACCAGCAGGGTGCCTGGTGGCGGATAGAGGGCATAGCCAGCTACACGGTGGGTCCCGATGCCTATTGGGGCCGACTCCGGCTATTCGCAGTCCCCGGGGGTACGCCTTGGCCGGGGATCGAGGTGGTGCCCCAGGGCGGTCCGGATTACGATGCGGTACAGGTAGGGGGTGTTCTGGCCCGAATCGGACTGGGTGGGGATGCCAGCTTCAATCTAAAGGGCGGGGTGCGTTTCCAGGAAGACGTTGCAACCTCGGGTTATGGCGGCGTCGAGCTTGCCTGGGCCCTGTGAAGCCTCGGAACGGATCTGGGAGCGAAATGCCACCACAACCCTTCGGGTAAAAGATCACTGCTTGCAGGAGAGAGGTATGGAGCTTCCACTCGAGGTAACCTTTCGGGGCATGGACCATTCCGACGCCCTGGAGGCCAAGATCCGCGATCGGGCGGAGAAGCTGGAGCGGTACTACCACAAGATCATGAGCTGCCGTGTGGTGGTGGAGGCCCCCCACAAGCACCACCACAAGGGCAAGATCTTCCACGTCAGCTTGGATGTGACGGTCCCCGGCAAGGAGCTGGTGGTCAATCGCGATCCGGGCGAGAACCATGCCCACGAAGACGCCTACGTTGCCATCCGCGACGCCTTCGAGGCCATGGAGCGCAAGCTGGAGGCCTATGCCAACAAGACCCGGGGGGAGGTCAAGGCCCACCAGGAGGAAGGCTATGCCCGGATAGGCGCCCTCCATCCGGGCTTGGACTTCGGCATGCTGCAGTCCATCGACGGCCGCATGATCTACTTCCACCGCAACAGTTTGAAAAACGGGGATTTCGACCAGCTCCAAGAGGGCGACGAGGTGCGCTTCCTGGAGGAAATGGGCGACGAAGGCCCGCAGGCCGTGGTGGTTCGGGTCATCGGCGAGGAGCACCCGGAGCGCTAGCCCGGCACTGCGGGAACCAGGGGGGACCTTTGGGATTGGCATCCATCCCCCTTCCCTGAGCCGGCATCCAAGTCTCCCGCATCGGGCTTGGGACCTGGGCCCGGCGGGCTTTGTAGGACACCAGCGCCAAGGACTCGCCGCCCGCGATCCATACCGCCCTTGAGGGGGATCCCTCTGGTGGATACCGCGCCCGTTTACGGCTTCGGGCGCTGCGGGGAGATCCTGGACGGGACGCT